>CAKZMA010001165.1 GCA_937127375.1 uncultured Coleofasciculus sp.
TTGGGAAGGGGGCTGGGGGGTTAGGTTTTTCCAATTCGCCAGCAGTATCAAAGGGGGGCTAGGGGGGATCTCTGATTAAGTAAAGGTTTCAGCCTTAAGTTTACACCAATGTCCATCAAGGGTTCCCGACAGATGGAGGTTCAATAGTCAAACCTGCATCAGTCCTGAGCGTTGATGGCGAGGGAAATTAAGCGATCGCGTAAAATAGTCTTTAACTGTATCAATTGCTTTCTATCTTAACTACTTATGACAGCCGTTACGATTAACCTCGATCCAATTGTTCACTTGAATCAAGAGCAATTTTATCATCTGTGTCGAGTCAATCCCGATGTAAAATTTGAACGTAATGCGAAAGGAGAATTAATCATCGTGTCCCCCACAGGCGGAGAAACGGGAAAACGAAATGCTGGAATTATCGCTGATTTCGTTATTTGGAATCGACAAACTGGATTGGGAGAAGTTTTCGACTCTTCCACCTGTTTTCATCTACCCAATGGGGCGAACCGTTCTCCTGATGTGGCTTGGGTTCAACAACAACGATGGGATGCGCTGACAGAGGAACAGAAAGAAAAGTTTCCCCCCATTGCTCCGGATTTTGTTTTGGAGTTAATGTCACCCAGCGATACGTTACCAGAAACCCAAGCTAAAATGCAGGAATACATGAATAATCAAGTCAGACTGGGTTGGTTACTCTATCGACCCACTCGTCGCGTTGAAATTTATCGCCAAGGACAAACGGTAGAAATACTGGAAAATCCGACTCAGTTATCGGGAGAAGATGTTTTACCCGGTTTTATTTTAGATTTACAGATTGTTTGGAATTGAATCCTTGACTGTCAAAAATTCATCCGTCAATTGTCGGGGCGGGTTTAGCCGTTTAATTTGACTATCTACCGATAACCTCAAAGGCAAAACCCGCCCTTCGCCACTATTTGATCGTGTGTGTTACAGGACAAAATCAGATTACAGCGTCAACGATTGCGGATTGGTTTCAATCAACTTCGCCAAATCTTGCAGGAATGCTGCTGCATCAGCACCGTAAATAATCCGGTGATCACAAGTCATATTCACCTGCATTTGATTCCGCACACCCATCATGCCATCCGTTGTCGCCACAACTTGCGGACGTGATGCGCCAATCGCCATGATTGCCCCTTGTCCAGGAGGCAAAATCGCATCAAAACGGTCAACGCCATACATCCCTAAATTCGAGATTGTAAACGTACCGGAACTATATTCCTCCGGTTGCAACTGCTTGCGTCGAGAGCGTTCAACCAAACCTTTCCAGGTGCGAGACAAGGAATAAATATCCACCTCATCAGCTTTTTGTAACGTCGGTGTAATCAGTCCCCCATCTGGCATTGCCACAGCGACAGCAACATTGACCCCAGCATGATACTGAATCCCCTTTTCCGTATAACTGGCATTTATCTTTGGATGTTGTTTCAATGTTACAGCCACGGCTTTTGCTAATAGGGCGGTCATGGTTACGCCCTTAGGCTTAATTTGTTTATACAGCTTATCCAATTCATTAGTGGTGATGGTATACCCCACCCGGAAGGATGGCACCTGAAGACTTGCCACCATATTCCGCACCACAGCATTTTGCAGCGTGTTGAACGGAACCACTTCACCGAGGGGGACAGAAATAGGTGTCGTGGGTGTAGCTGTCGGTTGAGCCCCAGGCTGAGATGGTGGCTGTTGCGGTGCAGCAGCGGGTTCGGGTTGGGTCGTTTTGCCAGCAGCGGCTTCCACATCTTCTGCCACAATGCGTCCGTGAGGACCACTACCCGTCAACGTATCAAGTTCAACCTTCAACTCCCTGGCTAATTTCTTAGCCCTAGGAGAGGCGACAGTGCGTCCATTACGGCGACTGGGGGTATCTTGCGCTTGGGGGGCGGCTGAGACACTAGCAGGTTCAGGTTCAGATTTTGGCGTTTGATCTGTTGGCGTTTGATCTGTTGGCGTTTGATCTGGCGGAGTACTGGCTGGGGCTGAGCCGGAACTGGATTGGGAGGCTTGTTGTTTAGCCGTCTCAATTTCGTCAGGAGTTTC
>CAKZMA010001166.1 GCA_937127375.1 uncultured Coleofasciculus sp.
TTTTGTAAACAAATATAACAATCTCTCGCGTTTTGCATAAAATTGGTGGGTTGATCGAGAGTAATAAGTAGAACTGAATTTTGCGAGTTGATACCTTCAGGTACTTTCTGAGTCATAACTTTTCAGTTCTTCATAACTATCAAGGTGTAATTCAACCATGATGACTGCTCACAAAATCCGTCGAACGCTTCTCACTCTAACCAGTTTTGCTACGTTAGGGTTTGCTGTATCCCTACCCGCCCAAGCCATAGAATTTCGGTCGATTGACGGGTCACACAACAACCTGGATAATCCGACTTGGGGTGAAACCGAAATTGAACTGATTCGCCTCCTCGAACCCGATTACAGTGACGGAATTTCCGCGCCTGCGGGGATGAATCGCCCCAACCCTCGCGCTATTAGTAACGCGATCGCATCTCAATCCGAATCACTCCCCAATCCCTTCCACGCCAGCGATTGGCTATGGCAATGGGGACAATTTGTGGATCATGACATCGACTTGACTGATCCGCCTGCGGGTGCAGAACCGTTACCCATCATCGTTCCAGAGAATGATTTAATCTTTACCCCTGGCTCAGAGATTCCCTTTAACAGAAATGTCGCCGCACCAGGAACGGGTACAGATAGTAATAATCCCCGCCAACAAGTTAACGCGATTACAGCGTATATTGATGGGTCAAGTGTCTATGGATCAGACTTAGAACGAGCGAATTTTTTACGATCTGGAGAAGGCGGAAAACTCAAAACCAGTACCGGGAATCTGTTACCCTTCAATACCGCAAATTTGGAGAATGCCAATCCCTTTGGTGTTGATGCTGACGATCTATTTATCGCCGGGGATGTGCGGTCAAATGAACAGATTGGCTTAACAGCCGTTCACACGCTTTTTGTCCGGGAACACAATCGGTTAGCCGATGAAATTGCCGCCGATCCCAACACTGCCGAAAAAGCCGCTGATGCGGGACTTTCTGTAGATGACTATATCTATCAAACCACCCGCCGGATTGTCGGTGCCCAAATTCAGGCAATTACCTACAATGAGTTTTTGCCTTTACTCTTGGGTGAAGGGGCGATTGATCCCTATAGTGGCTACGATGATACCGTAAACCCCAGTATCAGCAACGAATTCTCGACCGCCGCCTACCGAGTGGGTCATACGATGCTATCCTCAGAACTGCAACGGATCAACAATGATGGCACATCGGCAGGGAGTATTTCCTTGAGAGACAGCTTTTTCAATCCCCAAGAAATTACCGATAACGGGATTGATTCGTTACTCTTAGGATTAGCCTCTCAAAAATCGCAAACTATTGATGCATTCATCGTCGATGATGTCCGCAATTTCCTCTTCCCCGCCGGAAACGGAGGACTGGATTTAGCCGCCGTGAATATTCAACGGGGACGAGATCACGGACTTCCCAGTTATAATGAAGCGCGTCGGGGGTTAGGGTTAGGCGGATACACGAGTTTCGATCAAATTACATCCGACGCCGAAATTGCCCAACGCTTCCGAGATATTTACGGCACAACCGATGGTCAAGATAACATTGATTTAGTCGATTTGTGGATCGGGGGAATTGCTGAAGACGCCTATAACGGCGGAATGGTTGGCGAATTGTTCAATGTGATTATCTCAGACCAATTCCAGCGTTTACAGGATGGTGATCGCTTCTTTTATCTAGCCGATCAGGATCTCCTGAATTTAGTCCCGGATATTGGCGATACGAGGCTTTCGGATATTATTGTCCGCAATACGGATATTACGACAATTCAGGATAATGCCTTTATTGTCGCCAAAGATGTTCCCGAACCTTCGGCACTATTCGGATTGTTTTTAATTGGGGTGTTTGGCGGTAGTTTGGGGCAATTACGTCAGCGCCAATCCACCAACCAAGGACATTCCCAATCAATATAGCGATTCATCCGGTAGGGGCGCAAAGCTTGCGCCCTTATCCAAGTATCGCATCAGACCAGAAATTGCTGTAACAGGCGTCAACTCAACCTACGACCTATCTATCCAGTAATCCGAATTATTGCCAGTCAATTGTAGGGGCGGGTTTAGGGAATCAATTCTGCTATTCCCCAATCAATGAACAACAAAACCCGCCCGGGTCGCTTATGTTACAGTTTTTCAGTGCTGCTAACATCTTAAGATGAAAACATTAACCAATAAAACCTTTATTAAGCTGTCACGCATTTAAATTGGGAATGGGTAGCGAGCAAGATGCTCGCACTACTGTTCCCTGTCGGTTCTGGCGGTTCGGGAGCAAAAAGATAAGTGTCGGACTTAAGCACACAGGTCATTTAGGGTAGGGGCACGATATTATCGTGCCCCTACAGGTGGCTTGAAGAGTTTCCCAACACCCGACACCCGACACCCTACCCCCTATTTACTTTTGAGCTATCTTACCCGCCCCTTGAGCTTATCGAGTCTATCATTGGCATCTTTTGACCGAGAAGCCTGTCAAAACCTGATCGAACAGGCGGTGAAGCCATCAAATCACAGCGTCAGGCGAGTAAGTAGTGGACTGACACAGCTAAAATTGTGGGATAGGTTGGGTTCGTAGTAGGGGAACCTGAGCCCTCTCCGGCTAGGCGTTATAGCACTAAAGTGCTTACTACAAGCCGACTCCCCCAGCTTCCCCTCAGTAATTACCTTCTCTGGCGCGATTTCGTTCCGCTCGACAATCCCGATCGATATTATCAACCTCTTCTTGCGCTTTACACTGCTCGTAGACAATTTGACCCGTTGAATAATTGGGAAGTTGTTGTCGTTTTTCCAATGCTTTTTTAAAGTATTCTAGTGCAGCTTCTGGCTTATCTTGATGCACTAAAATTTGGGCTTTCAGGTATAAAACTTCGGGATTATCCGGCGTCATTGCCAAAGCGCGTTCGACATAATCCATCGCCTGATTATATTTTTTCAAATCTCGGTAGGCTACAGCTATCCCCCGATATGTCAGATACTTGGGATAACCATGAGTTTCTAACTTTTCAATCGCATCAGCCGGGTCAGCAAAGGGGACATTAACCGCTAACATCAAATCCATGTGACCGATGAGTAAGTTTAACTCTGGATCTTCACCATCAATATCTTTGGCGGCGTCTAAATATTGAAAGACTTTCTGTAATTTACTCAGCGCTCTAACCGGACCTTCTTTCTCAAAGTTATAGGTTCCTTCTAAAAAGTGACCGACAGCCGTGTAAAGATTACCGCGTAGTGGATCAGACGCAATCAGTTGTTCAGCCGTAGTTTTGGTTTTTGTAGCGTAAATATTCAGGGTTTCTAACTCTCGCTCAGTGTACGCGATCGCGGCTAGCATGGCATAGACTAACGGATCAGTTCCCTCACTGGCTTCCGCTTGCTGGAGGTAGTCCTTGGCGGCTTGATAATCCCCCTGTTGGAAAATCGATTCAAATGCCGCTTCTGTCTTATCGCCAATATTGCGGGGATTACTGGGACGAAAGGGATCGCCAGCTAAACTCGGAGTCACCCAAAAACTGACAACCATAATCGCTGCACCAGCTAAGGCGTTTACAGTTCGTCGCGGGGTTGGCAACCAATGATTCATGTCTTAACTACAACTAATGTCTGTTAACGTTCGACGTTGGCGGGAATTGGAGGTTCCAGTCCGCAATCCTAAGACAATCGATGTCAGAATGAAGAAGATCCGATCATCTTTTTGCTCAACGGATTTGGATGCTTTATCTCAAAAATATAACCTATCACCCCCCCGCTACCCACACCGCTATCTTAAAAGGTTTGACTCTAACCCTAGCACCGCAACAACTCGGACTGATCATCGGTCGCAGTGGGTCGGGTAAAACGACCTTATTGGAGATTCTGGCAGGTTTAGCCCAAGCCACATCGGGTGATATATTCTGGGGTGAACAAGGATTAACTCCTGATCACTTACAACAACTCGCCGGATTGGTGTTTCAGTTTCCTGAACGCCATTTTTGTGGCAGTACGGTGCTAGAGGAATTGCGAATGGGACACCCAGAATTGGGTTCAGAACGGGTTCAGGAAGCTTTAAGCGAAGTCGGACTGGGTGAGATTTCGCTGTATACGTCTCCTCATGCGCTCAGTGGTGGTCAACAACGCCGTTTAGCCTTAGCGGTTCAGTTAATTCGCCAACCGACGGTATTGATGTTAGACGAACCCACGGCGGGACTAGATTGGTCAATGCGCCGCCAGTTAGCAAGTTTGCTCTTAAAACTCAAGTCCCATTGGACATTACTGGTGGTGACTCATGATGCAGGGGAGTTGTTGCAAATTGCTGACTCCTGTTGGACAATCCAACAGGGTGAACTGAACTCGGTTGACCCGGCGAGTCTGGGACAAAAGGCGGCGGTTACGAGTCATTAGTCATTCGTCTTTTGTCATTAGTCATTCGTCCTTCGTGGACATGATATTAATGAACGATCAACAATTGCTTCCGGAAATGGTTGAGGTTTGGCAAGAAACCTTAGACTGGCAACCTACCGAGAGTCAACACCAGCAGTTTCAACGTCTGTATGCTGGAATTTTGGCAGGGAATCGCCAGTTGAATCTAACCCGCATCACCCAACCGGAGGATTTTTGGGAGAAGCATTTATGGGATTCGTTGCGAGGTGTGGCTTCCCTGTTGTCAGGGGAGGAGAAACCGCTGAGAATTATTGATATTGGTACGGGTGCAGGATTCCCCGGATTGCCTGTGGCGATCGCGCTTCCTTCAAGTTCGGTGACGTTACTCGATTCGACGCGCAAGAAAGTTACCTTTCTCGATACCCTGATTCCCCAGTTAGCCATCCCTAATACTACAACTGTACTGGGTCGGGCGGAAAAAGTTGGACAACACCGTCAGCATCACCAACGGTATGACATCGCCCTGGTTCGGGCTGTGGGTTCGGCATCCGCTTGTGCGGACTATGCGTTACCCTTCCTGAAGCCTGGAGGGTTAGGGATTTTATATCGAGGACATTGGAGTGACGATCAAACCGATGAGTTGAAGGGGAAGGTTGAATCATTAGGGGGCGCGATCGCATCGGTTGAATCCTTTACCACGCCGCTATCTCAGAGTATCCGCCACTGTTTGTACTTACGGGTCATCCCTGATCCGGCTTGAATCCCCTAGTCGTGAGTCCTAAATCACTCACATCTGGTAAAAAACCCCAATCTTTCTGATATACTAGCTTGCCTGCGGCAACTCGTGTTAGGTTAACAATAGTGTAAATATTCTGTAATAATTAGAGTTACGAGCCAAAGCATTAGCTTCAAACCTGATATGACGACCCGGAGTTCACAAAGGGGTCGTAGCTAAACCGTGTAAATGGTCAAAAGAGTTTGATTTTACTACATCAGTCTGTGCTGTTGAGGTTGGTCAGGATCAGTGGAAAATTATCTGGACGTAAAAATCGTTCATTCCTTTCCTCTATCCTGTTTCAATCCAATTGCTGGTGTATGCTCATGGATTTAAATTTCAATCACATCTGGAGGTATCCTTCATGTCCGTTCGTCTTTACGTTGGCAACCTGCCAAAAGAACCCGTTGATCGCGATGAACTGCAAGCAATTTTTGCCGAAGCTAGTCCATCGGTTTCCACCAAAGTGATTAAAGATCGCAAAACGGGGAAATGTCGCGGATTTGGTTTTGTCACCGTTCCCAATGATGAGTTGGCTGAGCAAATTATTGAGAAATTCAACGGTCACGTCTTTAAAGACAGCGCCTTGAAAATCGAAAAAGCCCAGCCCAAGTCAAAAAGTTCCAATGAGGAGGAATCTCGCCCAGCTGGGGGTGGTGGTGGTGCCTCTGGACGTCGAGGGGGTGGCAAAAAAGCCAAACGGAATACTCCGGCACCCGATGCGGGTTCAGTTCAACCTGACCCCCGGTGGGCAGATGATTTGGCAAAACTCAAGGAACTTTTATCGGCACAACCGAATAATTCCTAGAGTTGGTTTAACTCAAAAGCTCAATCAACTGAACTCGTCTAGCGACAAAAGCGGCGTTAGACAACCCGCGCTAACCGTAGGACACGGTAAACGCAGTGTTTTCTGCTGCCAATTTGCCGTGTCCGTCTTTGTTGCCAAATTTCAGGCAATGGTGATCGCTAAAGACCGACCGACAATGATACCCTTACTTCTGGGGTGACATTCTGAAATCTGGGCATCGTTAACCCAACGATGACATAAGCCCCATCCCCAGTAATTCATAACCAAGAAGGACATTTTAGTATGAGTGCAGAAACTGACCCGGTTAAGGTGATGAAGCAAGAAGTCGGTAAAGCAGCGGCTGAACGGGTGCAATCCGGGACAATTGTTGGCTTAGGTACAGGCTCAACTACGGCGTATGCGATTCAGTATATCGGCGATCGCATCAAAAAAGGTGATCTGAAAGATATCAAGGGAATTCCCACTTCATTTCAGGCAGAAGTGTTAGCGAAAGAGCATGGTATTCCCTTAACTAGCTTAGATGCGGTGGATCATATTGATGTTGCCATTGATGGCGCTGATGAAGTTGATCCGCAAAAGAATTTGATTAAAGGCGGTGGTGCCGCCCATACTCGTGAGAAGGTTGTGGATTCTCTCGCCGCTCAATTTATTGTGGTGGTTGATAGTGGTAAGCTAGTTGATCGACTGGGTTCTACGTTTAAACTACCTGTAGAAGTTATTCCTATGGCGTATGCCCCAGTGATGCGGGCGCTTGAGAAATTGGGAGGCAAACCCGAATTACGGATGGGGGTCAAGAAAGCGGGACCCGTGGTAACCGATCAGGGCAATATGGTTATTGATGTTACCTTTGATTCTATGGATAACCCAGGTGAATTAGAAAAGACGATTAATAATATTCCTGGTGTTTTAGAGAATGGTTTATTTGTCGGTGTGGCTAATGTGGTGCTAGTCGGTGAAGTGAAAGATGGTAAACCGCTAGTACGCGAGATGTAATCGGTTATCCATCTAATTTTATTGTAGGGTGGGTAAGACTATAAACATTGAAATGCTGATGTTATAGTTCGTTGCTCTTGCCCACCAAGCGAGGAACTGTAATTTAGTAGTATGGTTAAGTTGGGTTTATAACGCTCTATCTGCCCGAGTCGGATTCGTGTTATCTACAACAAACCGCTGTTGAGCATCGAGACATGCTTGAACCAGAATCGCTTCCCGATGCCGAGTTTTGAGCATATCCAAGTTAATCCGGATATGAGTATTATAAAAGCGATCGCGGCAAAATGATGATTTCCCTGACGCCTGAATTCCGATTAAGATAACCGCTTCCATAGTGGTTTTGCTTTATTGCTGCGACAACTCCATAACCCTTAAATTGAAGGGTACTGAAATTTTGGCTGGTGGGCATTGCCCACCCTACTGGCTACGATATATCAGGGATTTCGGTGATATAAAATTATTGAGCGTACCATTGTCTTTAAATTAGGATGAGAGTGACGGCGGTGATTTTTTACGGTGTTGGTGATAGTATCGGTAAACCTCAAGGTTTAACAAACAAGCCATCAGCCAGGTTAATCCTGCCGCTTGTCCAGCGACGATATCTGTGGGCCAATGAATACCCAGATAAAGCCGACTGAAGCCAATTAAAGCAATCAAGGCAATAAGTAGGCTAACAATCCACCACCGCCAACGGCGAAAGTGGCGGGCTAGCAAATAGGCAATAAAACCGTAGATAACCAGTGATAACATGGCATGACCACTAGGGAAACTGGAGGTATTGGGTTCACTCCTAGTCATTTCCCAGAGTTGAGGGCGCTGACGGTCAAATAACTGTTTAATTAACAGGTTTAATCCGGTTCCGCCAATAGCCGTAATCGCTAAAGCGGTAAAATAAACGCGCTGTTGTCGCGCCCAAAATATTGCCCCTAAAATTAGACAAATTAGAGTAACAACCACGGTTCCACCGATAATCGAAGCACCCCGCATCACCCAATCTAGCAGCGGCGAATGGAGTCGTTCTACCAGCAACATGAGCGTTTTGTCAATTGCCTGGGTTTGATCCTCTAACACCTCATCTGCAATTTCTAGAAAAACCCAAAGCCCCACTATTGTCAAGATTACCCCGGCAATTGGGATAATAGCAAGCTTCCAGAATAGAGGCTTATTAGCTTGCGATCGCCAAATCTGGATGATAGATGCAATGATTTGGCTTAATTTTTCCTTGAACACCGTTCATTTCCTATCTTATAAAGAAGTTATATTAACCATTCAATTAGAGTATCACCAATAACTGCTCAATCAAACCTGCCTTTCCTAAAGGAAATAATAATGTAGGGGCGGGCGCGAGCCATTTAATTAGGATATCACCGATAACTGCTCAACAAAACCCGCCCTTTCCCAAGACATCATCTCTCAACTTCAGTGGTATTAGTAGATGTCAAAGAGAATTTAAGCGTACCTTGATTAGCATGTCATTCAACGCCTCTTTTACTGATGGTGTTGCAGGTAGTTCACTCGACTGACTGGCTTGTTCTAATTCATCATACAGCCGTTCGTATTCTCCCCGATAAAATGCTAAATCTCCCTCTTCTATCGGAGATTTTTCCGCATTGGTTAATTTCTGGGTAATTAAATCGGAAATATAGCTTAATCTAAATTCTTCATTCAACTTGAGCAAATTGGCTTCTACTTCACCGGTTTTCATTAAATGAATACCTGTGAGTAAAACCCGATAGACATAAAGCAAGGGCTTAATGCGACGCGGACATTCTTTGCCAAACAGTCGCCATTGAGTTCGGGCAAACCCCAAGTAGTGATGGCTGTGGTGGCGGGTGATGCATCCTTTCGCGATCGCCTTTAATTCTTGATGGTCTGGAGTTGTATAAACAATCAGGGGAGAGTACAATTGCTCTAAGACATATCCATTCTTTTTCAAGAGCAGAGAAAAGAATTTTTTGATATCGTGAGTGACTAGATCCAGTTCCAATCCATCTCTCATTTGCGATACTTCAATTATCTCACGTCCGGCTTCCAATCCGACTACTTCTTGTATCGGTAAAATGTGACTACCGCGCAAATCGTAATCAGAATCGGGTGAGGGGAATCCATATAAATGCGCCCCGCTAATAGTGGCAAACAACAGCGGATACGGCTGATCGGCAATAGCGGGAAGTAAGGTATTTTGTCTTTCAATCATGATTTGTCTGATTTTTTAAAATATCTCTACCGATTGGGTTAAATCGGATTAATCGGAAACCTTCGTAGGAGTACAAAACCTTGTGTTCTTCTCAATCCTTAATTTAATTGATAACGCTTACACCCAGGAAATATAGGAAGCAACAGCCTTAATTTGTGTCAACTTAAGCTCAAAACTTGGCAATACCTTGATTTGACCCCTCCCTAACCCCACCCTTGCCAAGGGGAGGGAACTCGGATGACTTTTAGTTATTCTGCCTAATCTTAATGTACTGACACTGAATCCACTAAAAAACGCTTTTGTTGATAGGGTTGCTGACAGGGGAACGGCTGTTCAATAAACCAGTGTTTACACCCATCTGGTGACAGAGACGAAACTTGACTTCCGGCACTTTGAAACGCACCGTGCATACAAATGTTTCCCTTATGTTCTCGTAAAATTGATTGCGCTGTCTCAATCGAAAATTTGCCTTGATTAACTTGACATAAATGTCTGACTGTCCCTTCTCTGGAATCAATGGATAGGGATTCTGAATATCCTCCTTCCGAAAAAATGCTGGCAAAATCAAAATCTTCCTCTCCCGCACACCATCCTCGATTCACCGCATAATTAATTATCTCTGGATGGCGCAAATCACCTGAATTCCGAATACTGAGATTATTAGAAATTGAGCGAGTTCCTTGTTGTACTCGTTCAGCTACCCAATACTCGCCAGCGGTTTCTAATACCCAGGCTTCTTGGTAGTCTGCCAGAATAAATGAATTATGATAATTCATGGCGAAGTTTTCGGCACAATTCCCGCCTTGTCCATATTCTTTTAGCAGTGAGGTAATTACATAAAGCGCATCTAATGCTGTTTTGCCGCGTTCTAAGCCTAAGCGGACTAAATCCATGCCCAGCAAACCTTTGGTTTTATAGGGTTCAACTGTCCAAACGGCTTCATTGCCAATCACAACGCCACATTCATTCGCCCCCATTTCTGCACCCCACATCCATCGGGGTTTGGAGAGGATCACAGCTAGGGTTTTGTTAACTTGGGGAATGGCAATATAGGTACATTCAACTGTTGTGTTTGAGTTTTTGTTTCTGGCGGGAATGACGACAACATCTTGAATTTCACCCTGGGGGCGATCGCTATTTTTGCCGAAGATAACGTTACCGTTGACTGTTGAGTTGGGTAAGGCAACAAATGTATCACACATAGGATTTATCAATTTGACTTCAAAAACAGGTGGTGAATGGAATAAGGGATTTAATGGTGTAGAGACGTAGCATGCTACGTCTCTACAAGGTTAGGATGTGGGGCAAATATTTTGATATTTCATTATTCATTATAGGAAGGAATGCGAATGTTTAGGGCGAAGACAGGGCAACTACGAACGACTCCGCCTTGCTTGAATTAAAAAGGCATTGGCTTTTTCATAATCCGGACGTTCGGGTAATGAAGTTTTTCTCAATGCTTCATCAAACTGATGATGTAACGCTAACCGCCAAGCGTTTACCTCGTCCCAAGCCATGTCTCCCTGGCGAATCGCTAGCAATTGTTGTCGATAGTCCTCGACTTTAACCGGAACAAAGCCGTCTTTGAGGATTGTAATCCCTGATAATAACAAACGGATCAGATGCATGGCGTGTTTTAAGCGAATCTTTCCTTTGGTGCGAAGATCTTGCTCCATTTTTTTGAATTGGGACATTACATAACCGTTATAGGTTTGATAGACTAATTGCGACAGAAACATTTCTCGCTGCTCTAGCAAGTCTTTGGCGATGGGGGTTGCTGTCTCGACTAAGGGAGTATACAAGCATTCTAAAACATTGGGATTGGCTTTAAGCGCTAAGATTAAAAACTTTTGGAGTTCCCAATAACATTCCTGGTTTTCTTTATTTTCTAATTGTTCGGGAATGCCGTAAAGTGACCAGTGAACGTCAGCAGGCGGTAAGTAAATCCCACGACGGTCAATATCTGAGGTTTCCTGATCTAAACCAAACGCCCTAGACCCGACAATACAACGATAGATGACATACTCGTATAAATTGTAATCACTCAGGCTATCTGCGGCTTGCTGTAATCCTTCGTTTTGAAAATGCTTACGGATACTAAATTCTTGTCGATTTAGGGTGATTTCAACGTTGTTCGGTAAACGGATACGATAGGCATGGGAATTATCAGTTGGCGATTTGACGATAACACCAACCGCACCGCGTACACATAAGGGTTCATTGGCAGAATTTTTGACCTCGACACGACTGACAACTTGCGTACCGACGGGCAGAATTAAGTTAGGATTCATGGATAACTCGATAAGCTGTCATGCATTTAACTTGAGTATAGGTAGTGAGCAAGATGCTCACACAACAAGGATTTTTCTGAGAACCGTCTGCCTTATGCCTTTGACACAGCGATCGCGGATTGTCCTAAACTGATACCAAACACCGATCATTAATCAGGGCATGGGGCAGAAACGGGCAATAGTATGCGGATATTATGGCAAGGGCAATGGGGGTGATGAGGCGTTGCTGGCGTCGTTGCTACAAATGCTGCCTAAATCGATAACACCACTGGTGCTTTCAGGTAATCCGAACCAGACAGGTAAACGCTATGGGGTAGAAACCTGCGATCGCACCTCAGCGTTTCGCGTCTTGCAAGCCTTTAACCAAGCCGATAGTTTTATCTGGGGGGGTGGTAGTTTAATCCAAGACGCTACCAGTGCCATGAGTCCAGTGTACTACAGTGGTTTAATGGGATTAGCTCAACAGAGGGGCTTAAAAACCATTGCCTGGGCGCAGGGAATCGGTCCATTGCAGCGTCCTCTAACCCGCTGGATGGCGCGACAATGTTTTCAAGGGTGTACAGGCGTCAGTGTGCGCGATCGCACCTCAGCCGCTCTCCTAGCCGATTGGCAGGTGCCGTTTCGGGTTGCTCCTGATCCAGTCTGGGCATTAGACTCAACCCCAGTCCCTGGATTGTGGGATTTACCGGCACCCAGAGTCGCCGTCACCTTGCGATCGCACCCCCATCTTACCCAAGAGCGTCTCGCCAACCTCACCCAAGCTCTGATCGCCTTTCAAGGAGCCACCAAAACCTGTATACTACTTGTGCCATTTCAGGCATCTCAAGATCTGAGCATCGCCCAATCCATTGCCTCCCAGCTTCCGGATACCCATCAGATTTTCCAGCTCGATGAACCCCAACAATTAAAAGGATTGTTTCGCGGGGTAGAAATGGCAATTGGGATGCGCTACCACAGTCTGATTATGGCAGCAGCCCAAGACTGTCGCTGTTTTGCCTTAAGCTATGACCCGAAGGTTGATTCCCTAATGGCAGAACTCGACTTGCCGGGATGGAGGTTAACCGACATACCCAATGACCCAAACGCGATCGCGCATACCTGGATCGATTACTATGCCAATGGTAATCCTCTTAGCCGCGATCAAATCCAATCCTTAGTCGATCGGGCGTTGATGCATCAAGATTTATTGGTAGACATCCTCGTCAAGGAGTCATGAAAAACAAAGGCAGAGGGCAGAAAGCAGAAGGCAGAGGGGTAGAGGGGGTTTATTCCGATGATTTTGCATACTCTGGTGAGGCGGTTGTTAAATTCTCCCAGCACAATTTGTAATCTGGCGAGTTTTGTGTCTTACTTTGGAAAGGAGTCAAAAACCAGGAAATCTTAACTCACCTTGGCTCTGAGCCATCCCCCAGCTTAAAACCCAAAATACTGGTTTATATCAATAACAACTTAAAATTCATAGTCCATAATTGATAATTTGGTTGATTTGTGACCCTCTGGATGAAGAGCAATGAGTGATTCTGACACCCCCAATAAAGAGCCTCTCCCGGAGTCCAGTGAATGGACTGATGAGAGTGCTGAACATACTCCCGATGAGCCAGAGAATCCTGAATCTCAGACGCTGCTCAACCTCTTTCAGATAGCCGACATGAATGAGGATGAACCCCAGCCGGATGTGGACATCGACCAAACCGTCGAGTTAGACTCCCCACTCAACGTTGAGGCAGAACCTAGCGATCCTGAATCACTCCCCACCCTGGCAGAATCTCGCAACAAAGACAACGTTGAGGCAGAACCTAGCGATCCTGAATCACTCCCCACCCTGGCAGAATCTCGCAACAAAGACGCGGATTGGTTTGCCCTTGCTCAAAAAATGCGCCAGCGCAATCGCCGCTTGCTCGAACAAATTGCTCAACTTCAGGGCGCCCTGAATGAAAAACAAGACGCCTTAAACGCCGAGATGCTGCGATCGCAAGAGCAGGATAGTCTGATTGTCCGCCAAGGTGAGGAACTTAACACGCTGCAAGACCAATTAACTCGTCTCTTCCATACCCTAGAATCCTCCCATCAAGCCGCAACTCGTCAGCAAATTCTGATTGAAACTTTGTCCGAGCAACTACAAAGCTCTCAAGAACGAGTCGCCCAACTAGAACGGGAATGCGCCCTCACCCAGCAACGGAATAACGAACAATCCCATCAATTAGTGCAATCGGCTAATACCTGTCGAGAACTGAAAACCCGCTTACACCGACAACAACAGCAAACCTTACAATTCAAAGTCGCCCTGGAAAAATGCCTGGAAATGCCGAATCGTCAGGTAAGCGAAGCCCAACCTACCCGTCCAAAACGGGATGTAGGCGGTGTTGTCCCCAAAGCCCAACCCATCCAACCGTGGTCCACTCAACAGGATTTCCTCGCCGACGAATCCTCAACGGATACTGAACCCCTGTGGAATCGTCCCCTCCAGCTTGATTCATTATTGGCGACATCTACTGATACCGAAGACGTTACTGAACCCACAGAGTCTCACCCATCAACAACGCCAATTGACTCAATCGTTACTCCGATTTCAGGCAGTACGGCGGCGGAGTTAGAAGCCGAGCGACAACTTCTGGCGGAAATGAACTCCCTGGCGCAAGCTTCAGGATTATCAGAAGTAGCATACGATTTAACTCAGGAGCCAAACCCTTGGATGCTCGAACCTGGAAGGGACGCCGAAACGGTTGATGAATCCGGATTCTCCTCAGCAGAGACATCAGAGACTGAAGATGAAGGGGATGAAGAGAATGAGGTGACTCTCCCCCAACCCAATTGGCCCTCACCCGTCGTTTATCCCCTACGACGTCCGAAAAAAATTAAGTCATTGTCATCAATTGAGTTACCGAGTTTTCCCCGGTATCGCCCTGTCTAGATAATCGATATAAAACAAATGTCCCAATCCTTAGAGCATCAAGAGCGAGATAGCCTGGACATTCAATTACTGGTTCTGGATATTGATGGCACGATCGCGGGTGAAACCAATACGATTACAGAACCTGTAAAGCAAGCCATTCGTAGGGTACAAACAAAGGGAATTCAAGTCGCGATCGCAACCGGACGCATGTACTGTTCTGCTTTACGCTTCCATCGGGATATCGGTTCTACTCTACCGATTCTGGCGTATCAAGGCGCATGGATTCAAGATCCCGCCACACAGACAATTCACCGACATTTATCAGTCTCCCGTGCTAGGGCTGAACAATTATTAGATTACTTTGAGAGTGACATGCTGCGATCGCAGCTTTCCGTGCATTTCTATATCAATGACCAATTGTATGTTCGGGAAATGACCCCCGAAACCCAACGCTATGCTCAACGGGCAGATATTGAACCGCTATCGGTGGGTGACTTGCGCCAGGTACTCACGAACGAACCCACCAAGGTATTAGCCCTCTGTCAGGATACAACGGTTATCGACCAATTATTTAGCCGCTTACGCCAGCAATACACCCCAGCTGAACTTTACCTGACTAAATCAGTCGCCACCTTCTTTGAAGCCACCAATCCCCTCGTTAACAAAGGAGAAGCCGTGCGCTACCTAGCAGAAGACTTACTGGGACTATCTGCCCAAAATGTTATGGCAATTGGTGATAACTTTAACGATATTGAAATGCTGGACTATGCTGGGTTCGGCGTCGCCATGGGCAATGCGCCTCTCGAAGTTCAGGCGATCGCGCAATGGGTAGCGCCCTCTGTTGAACAAGATGGCGTAGCTACAGCTATTGAAGCGTTAATTTTATAAAGTTTAGCTGGATCAGAAAGGGAACCGACGACTGTCCGTGTTTCGTCTCGGTTCCCTCGCTGGTTCGCTCCTCACACATTCAGAATCATACCGGAATAAGTGGAAAATGTCACGCCTCGTAAGAAAAGTTGTTTTTCTATGCTCCTAGAATAAAAAAACCTTTCCTTTCACCTATACCCAATTCTTCATCTCCCCCAGCTTCCCCAGCTTCCCCAGCACCTACAACGCTCTAGGAGCAGATACACCCAATTTTTCCAGGAGCGATCGCAACACCACCTGTGTAACCCCGATTAACCCCAATCTCGCCCGCGCCAAGGGCAAATCATGAATCTTCACCTCTCCCCAAATTCGGCAGGATTTGTAAAATTGCTCATAAGCCTCACTGACAGCCAATCCTTGTTTAACCCAACGCTGACAATCGGAAGTACTGATCACGTCTAACAGATCGAAAAGCTGGACAATCAAATCCCATTCAGCAGGATGGTTTGTACGTAGCCGTACCAACTCCCTATCGGAGTCTCCTGCATCCTGGAGCCAAGGAATTGGATTTGGGGAAATGATCGTAATTGGGGATTGGTGAGTGGTGACTGAAAACAATTCCTC
>CAKZMA010001167.1 GCA_937127375.1 uncultured Coleofasciculus sp.
AAAGCCGCACGGTGAGGCAGTTTTGATTTTTTGGCTGGGGGAACTTCAGTTTAAATGCATGACAGCTTACCAAGCTGCTTTTGGGACACCGTAAAGCGAAGAGCTAACGCCTTAGTTTTTCCAAACACAATCTTCAACTACGGAAGTAAGAGTTCTGATGCCTTCTATATTTTTAGGGATATTAGATTTTTGACCAGGTTCAACATTTAAAATAAATTCACCCTTTATAATTCCTTGATAACGCCCAATAAATTCACCTAACCAAATCTCGCCTTCCGTTTGAAAATATCCTTTAATTTGATTGCCTACTTTTTCTAAATTTCCGGTAGTTATAAAACCTTCTTGAATCCATATATTATATGGCGGAAGTAACCGATGTATATGTACTCCATGATCCATTCGTATAATTTTTGTTACAACAAATTGAACAGGTTTATTATCATAAAGTGGTTTAATTAAATGGATTTCCACCAATCTGCCATTGATTTCCAGAATCATTTTACGATTATCCGGATCGTAGCCTCCAGTAACCTGATTCATTCTTATACCAACAGGAATCAATTGAGGATACTGACTGTCAGTTATTTCGCCACTACCACCTGTAATTTTGAGATAATTGCCAATCGTTTGAGAATGTATCTTATTTTGCTCGGATAAAGACTGTTTTAAATCTAAAATGCTTTTTTGTACGCACTTGTAGCTAACGGTACTAGGAAAATTAGAGTCTTTCATCGCATATTCAAGACGTCTCTGTGCATCAGCTGGCCCATAAAATATAAGATTACTTAAAGTATCTCCGTCTAAGGCTTGACACTCAGGATATTTTAGGCTATTTTCTTTTATAAACCACCCGCAATTTGTATATTTACGCCATAATTTTTCAATTTCAAGCAGGATTTGTTGGGGCATTCTTTCTGCTTCTGCTTCATTAGCTATAAAACCACTTTTATTAATATCTGCACCTAAATCAATTATTAAAATTTTATAGGTTTCTTGTAAAGCTCCTTCTGTAAATTGATATTGAAAATCACTGGGTTTAGTCCCAACTATCTTTTCTCCATATTGTTTTTCTTTCAAATATGTTTCAAGTTTCGGTAGCCGATGTTCCAAAATGATTTCAGTTAGAGACTGATTAGCCTGTTGTTCAACCTTTTTAAGTTGAACTAGACGCTTTTCATCTTGAGAATATTTGCTTATATCAAAAGAGAAAATGTTTTTATATTTACTAGGATTGACTGCAAAATCATCTTGAATCCTATTTTGAGCTAGGTTTATCACAGTGAGTACATCTCGATAAGAAGACATTGCCTTCTCTATTTTTTGTTGTTTCCGGTATTCATCTCCTTTTTCAATCAGTTTGGGTAATAGCTTAGGTAATAATGCAATTGTCTTAGGTGGAAGTTGACCATTATGAATATCTATACTTAATTCAAGTAGCCTTTCTTGTTGTTTTCCTTGCCAAACTAGCCATCCTAATATTACTGCGACAAAACTGAAAATAGTAGCTCCTATTAAGGAAAGCAAAAATTTGTTTTTTGTTCGTTCTTTTTCTAGTAATTGGTTTGCTAACTCCCGTTTTGTTCTTTCAAACTTTAATTCTTGCTGTCGTTTTTCATGCATTTCGTTATTGAGTTGTTTTTGTCGTTCGTTACTTGCTTCTATAAATTGCTTACTTTCTTGATCAAAATTTATCAATTCTTGCTGATCAATCAGTGAATAAAAACGTTCAAGTTTATAGCCTATCCATAGTTCATATTGAGCCTGATCACTATTTTCTTCTTTTAATCTATACCATTGTTTGGCATCGTTAAACAATCTACTTCTCAGAATAATAATTTCTTCTTTTTCTTGAATCAAATCTTGGAAAACTTGCCAAGATCGAAGCAATTCTTCATGTGCTACTTCAATAGTTGACCTGTATTTACCACTAACTAGTAGCCGACTATTGATTAATTTTTCTATGACTTTATTGATAATTTTATTATTTTTAAATTGAGCTTGTTCTACCCTTCTACTAATAGGATCTTTGAGTTTCAAGTCGATTAATTCAAGAAAAATTTTTTCAGCAGCTTTCCTTTCATCATCGTTCAGTTCTTCGTTGTATATACGATTTGCTTGTTTTTGGAGTGCCCCCGAAACCCCGCCAATATTTTGATAAGTTGCAATATTTAAAACTCGATTATTCTCCGATGGTTCATCTTCTCTCCACAGCAAATCTAAAGTGTACTGTAGTAGAGGAAGAGAACCAGCCTGCTGATAAAAATTATGAATAACTTGCTCAACTAACCCTTTTTCAAAAGTTACTCCATTTCTAGCAGCAGGTTCAGCGATTGCCAATCTTAGTTCAATTTCGGTCATATCTCTTATTAACCGAATCTCTTTTTCTATCTCATGAGTTAAATCAGCATATTCTCGAAGCTCGTCTACAAAATCGGAGCGCATAGCTAAGATTAGTTTTACCGAGTTATCCTGTTGTTGAGTTAATGGAATAAGACTAGCAATAAATTTATCTCTTTCTAGCTTAGGTGTTATTGTAAAAAGCTCTTCAAACTGATCGATAAAAATAATCCATTTTAATGACTCTTCCTTACAATTTTTAATGGTATTAATTAGACGTGAATTATTTGGCTCATCCCTAAAAATTTGAGAGGCTCTTTCTTTATATTTTTTGGGCAAACTATCATGGAAAGATACAAAAGGATTCCGATCTGGTACAAAAATTATCGTTACTAGCTGAGATGTCCCCCATTGATCTGATAAGTAAGGAATCAATCCCGCTTGAACTAAGGAAGATTTCCCACTACCTGAAGCACCTAGTAGTAAGAGTAAATTCTTTTGTTCTAAGTCATTACTTAGTTCAATAATCCACTGTTCCCGACCAAAAAACTTGTCTTTATCTCCCGGCTCAAATTTATTTAGCCCCAAGTAAGGAGAACCTGGCTTCAGATTTCGACTATGAATTTCAGCCTGAGAATACTGGGCGATGATATATTGATTAACAACTCCTCCTTTAATGTCACCAATAATACCTTTGACATCACCGCCAATATCATGGATGTAAGCAGAACTTAGATCACTCATGTTTTCCTAGTTATTTCTAGCTAATATCCTGATGAATTGCTCCACCACTAATGTCTCCAACAATCCCCTTTACGTCACCAGAAACCCTAAGATGAAACTTGCCTGCTGCGGTTTCCTCCGGCTTTAACTTTTCCAGTAACTCCTGAGCTTTTTGGAGGATTTTTTCGTCTTTATCAATATCTGCTTCGATTAATTTCTTTCTGAGAGGTGCTTCATAAGTTTCTGGGTCTTTCTCGTGTTCTTCAAGAATCAATTTTGCGGCTGCGTTGTCTGCAAACTTATGCTTAATCAAACTTTTTAAGCCTTCGTAAGTGTCTTGAGCTACAAGACCAGCAGTTTTAGCGGCACCAGCAACTAGAGCTGAAAGAATTAAAGAAATAGGTTCCATAAACTTAAACTCTTCTCAAGTAATGGCTTTGCAGTATAACTAGGCATTAAGTAGGTGGAAAAAATAAAAGTTAACGGCTTTTATCGCCATTCGTCATTTGTAAGGTTTGAGTCATTTTATATAACTTAATATATAGCTGAGTTTATTTCCACAAATTCACTTACCTACTTATATGAATTTTGTCTATCTAACGCCCCCGAAACAACCCTATCTGGAAAATATCTATATAGCAGTCGCCACGGTGATTAGGACATCAGATGAATGCCGTTTATTGTTTTGATGCACGTTTGGTGTCTTCACCGTTGTAGCGGTTGCTATAAAATACCCCTAATGGAAGTCTTCGATAGATGGTTACATTATACTTTCTCACAGTGGGTTATAGGGACTTTTTGAAGAAATATTTCAACGACTGAACCTAAACAGCTTCTGGATGTGGTCAGAGAAGTAGCGTAGGGTGGGCATTGCCCACATACTACATTTGCTGTTTCGTCTAAGAGATTAAGCGCTGAAGTATTTGGCGACGGGATGATAGGTAACGATCGCGGTGGTTG
>CAKZMA010001168.1 GCA_937127375.1 uncultured Coleofasciculus sp.
GACATTGCACAGGCACTTCATAGCATTAATCCGAGTGCAGCAGCAGAATTGATCCAGTTGTATTTGGGTGAGTTCCTTGAGAGTGATCAGGAAGATTGACTGGAAATTATGTCCAGATTGTAGAGATGTTGCAAGCGTGCGATCGCCTTCCTGATCCCTGAGTTTGTCAAACGCTTTGTGTGATTGGCATAACAGACGATAGCCGAGGTGATTATCGTCTGATTTTAACCTGAATCTATATCAGGGCACGATGGTATCGTACCCCTACCCCATCTCAGGGATAATTGATTGGGTAGGGGTACGGCATTGCCGTACCCTATGATTGCTGGTGAGGCTCTGACACGATTAAGATTATGGAATACAAATATCGCACTCCCAAAAGCATTCGATTAACGCAGCACCTGCACTTCTATCCCTATATCCAAGTCTCCCCAAGTCCTGTCAGCCGTTATCACAGGCAATCCCAGAACTTGACCCAGAGCCAAACACGCTCTATCTCCTAACGATAAACCTAAGTGTCTAGTCAGAGGACGCAGCATTCCAGCACAGTAAGCCATCTCAGTGTCAAAGTGAATAACCTCCAACTCCAAAGCACCGAGAAATTCCCGAATTTCTGTCTCAGATCTCCCAGCATCTGCTAATTTAGCAACCACCTCACTCAGATTAATGCTGCTGATAACAGTTTCGGTTAAAATGGCTGCTACTTGTTCAGCACCTGGTTCATTATTTAACAGTGCCAAAAGTGCTGAAGCATCCAACACATAACTACTCATGCTGACTTTCCTGACGCCGTTCCTGAATTAGTTCATCGACAAGGGAGCGATCTGTTGGAGTAAAACTCCGCACCCAGGCTTGTGCTTGCTGGATAGCTTGAGCAAGGGTGAAAATTCTGATTTCTCCATCCACAAGGCGGACAATTACGTCATCTCCCACCTCCAATCCCAGTTGATTGAAATACTCGGCTGGAATCGCAACTCTGCCACCTTCAGAAATTTTGGTTTTGACTTGAAGCATCTGACGTTTTTAGCGTGAGTTTACATATAATTTTACTCTGATACGATCGCTCTCTACGTTACCTGGGAAACCTAATGCTTGCGATTGTTTGGATTATCCGTTTGGAGTATTGAATATTGATGTGCCGCCAACCTCGAACCATTCAACCTGGATACTGTTACCACATCACGCCAAATACCGTAAGGTGGGCAAAAGTAGCGAACAATAGCCTAAGCATTTGAGGTTTATAAATTTTGCCCACCCTACCTAACTGCACAAGTTTTAAATGCAACATTATTTACAAATGATGTAAGATTGGCTAAGTTGACATAAATCAACACTCAGTCAGTGCAGATTTTGTAATTGAGAGCCTATTTTTATCGCCAATTGCCTATTATAACAAAATTTGACCAGTAATAAGGATGACTTGAATTTTTATTGTTTAATAGTGTTAACTGGGAGCGCCGTAGAGCTTCTGCTTTGGTAATATTAGGTGTGACTAAATTCTGATAAAATTGAACCATAAACTCAGCAATAAAGTTGTCATTAGCTTGCCATAGGGTAGCAAGCGTACTGTATACTCCAGTTCGTAGAGCTGCTCCTGAAAATCCAAAAACTGCCTGCTTGCCTCCCAAAGCCGTTTCACTACCGCTGAGAACTACTAACTCAATAGGGTTTAATCGGTTATTTTGACTTGAGCGCAGCAACTCCTCAAAATCCCGTAATGTCATCCTTTTATTCCAAGTCAGCATGAAAGTTTGATCTAGACTAACAGTTTCACCCAGACGATCTTCAGAAACTACACTATGAGTTGCAAAATGAAGAGTAGAAAATGAATAGGTTTCCATCGCTTGTTTAATAGCTTGAATTGTAAAATCTTGATTCAATAGCAATTTACTTGGTATGATCTGGCTAATTTCAGTGATTTCATGTAGGACATTGTGTATTGGCTGAAAACCATACTTTTCAAAAGAAGGGGCATTTTCTGTTCCCGCAATCAAAGCCGTAAAGGGTCTTTTCATCGGCACTTTAGGCTTTATATTTTGTACACTAGGAGTGATAGCAATCGCATAATTTTCTACCAAATACTGCTGACCATCATAAAGAGCTGCCATGGGAATATGGCGAAGCAAATCATCCAGCACAAATACTAGAGTTTTGATATCACTTTTAGCTAACGCTAATTCAGCAGTTTGAATCAGCAATCCATAGAGTTTTTCAGGGTTTTCTTTAATCATCCCGGAGATATCTGGTCTGTTTAAATCCTGTCTAAACTGTTCCACTATATTATCTAATTTGTTTTTAGATATCTCACGATGGGTAGAGTGGAACAAAGGTTGATTGGGTAAATGAAAAATAACTTCTAGACGATCCTCAAGAATAATTGGATAGATGACAGCAGCTTTTGCATCAATTTGGTCAATCTGTGGCAAATTTGAGTTCAAAGGAACTAACTGGCGGAAGTTATTGAATTGCATCATCTGGAGAGATTCAACAATCTGACGAGTCTTTCTTAAATTTTGTTGAGTATAACCTGTGCCTTTATATTGTAATAGTGTCCCGATACGACTTCTATAAACACGTTCGACTGTCTCGCCTAAAGAAATCCGTATAGCTGGATTTAGATTGGTTAAACCACTGCCTAAAGACTGTAGACTATTAAAAGCTTCGGTGTGAGCGAATACCGATTCTTGAATATCTCCTTCTGTTTCGGACAAACGACCTTTGCTGTTTAAAGCTTGGGCAAGAATGACTAATCGGTCGGGGGATGTCACTCTATCTGCATCTGTATGTAAAAGATTCAAACTGTCTGAGACTGCTTTCTTTGCTTCGGTCAATTTATCCAATTTTTGATAGGCTATCGAGATATTGCTCAATAGCATTGCTTGCTTTAATTTATAATCTCTAATTTCAAAGGACACAGCCGCTTGTTTCCAGGCTTTTTCTGCCTCAGCAGATTTACCAACTCTGTAAAGTTCGCTACCTAATTCAGACAACAGCGATACATTTTGAATATCTTGCTTTGCCTGATCGCGTTCTATCTTAGCAGCAGCAACTTCTTGGTTAGCCTGCTGCACCCTCTGCTCTGCTCCCTTAATTTTCTGGTTGGCAATTTGAGCTTCTTGTTCTGCCTTTTGTAGTTTTGTTGTAGCTAAATTAACTTGCTGATCGGCGGTTTTAATTCTCTGTTCAGCCGCTTTAACTTTTTGATTAGCAACTTGAGCCTGCTGCTGTGCTTGTTGTAATTTTGCCGTAGCTAAACTCACTTGCTGATTAGCATTTTTAACTCGCCGCTTGGCAGCTTTTTCATTTTGATTAGCTGCGTTAACCGCTTGCTGTGCTTTTTGCAGTTCTGTTTGAGCCACAACTATTTGCTGCTGAGATTCTTTAACGATCTGGGTGGCTTTTGCAGCTTCCTCTTCCGCCTTTCTCTGCGCTTGCTCCGCTTTTTCAGCTTGCTTGGTTGCTTCCCTAGCTTTTCCCACTTCCCGACTCGCCACTGTTCCTGAAATGACAGCGATAAGTAAGGCGGCAATTGATACAATAGAGCCAATAATTACCCGTTGTTTGGCTTTTCGATTCGCCTCTGTTAACACTTGATTGCGCTGTTCTGCGGCTTCTCTATCTTTCCGTTCCCGTTCTAATTCCGCTTCCTTTTCC
>CAKZMA010001169.1 GCA_937127375.1 uncultured Coleofasciculus sp.
TAGGAGTAGCCTTTTAATGAGTTTTTCCTCTTCAATCGTTGTTTTTTAGACGTCAGTGGTAACGGTTAAGAGTAAATGGACAACAGGTTTCTCCTTTTAATTTAAGATTTAACGTTCAACCGTTCCGTACTTTAGCTTGATTCTTTTAGTCCGAGCCAGCTTAGGAATGAAATAGTGAAAGGCATCGCCAACTAATAGTTTAAGCTTGATCGCCATTTTCTGGTGTTTGATGTCATCAAGAGTCATTCGGTTTTTTGTCTCTTTTGACTTGAACGACGGGTTTTCTGCCAACCCCACTCTCGCTCTCATAAGCTGAAGGGCTAACCCTAAACTACTTTGGAGAGCCAATAAATAAACCCCCAGCCGTAAGTAGGGTGTGACGACATCTGATTTTATCGCTTTTCCTAGCCAAAATAGAGTTATTTTATGGTCTTTAAAATAATGACTTTGATGGGCAAAGTAAATATATAAACTGCTACTCGAAAATCCATAGAGAGCTGTGGGGATTTCAGGATGTCTGTGTCGTACAGCTTGCATCACTAACTGGTGTGACTTTGCCATTTGAGTAGAATCACGGGACATACTGTTGGCAATTTTGCGATACCCAATCAGAAAGTCTGGAACAACGCGGAATTGACAAACTTCAGCAATTCTCAGGTAAAGATCCCAATCTTCACATCCTTGAGCCGCCTGTTCTTTCAATTGGCTATTATATCCTCCAACTTGCTGTAAACAATCTCGACGAATCATCGAGGCGCTCGCGTTACCGATAAAATTGTGACACACCAAGGTAACGTAAACCTCTCCCTCAATTTTGGCGGCACGAAATATACCCGTGGGTAAGTCATCTTGATCAATATCCACAGACCAAGAATAGACTAATCCTACCGAGGGATCAGATTCAAGAAAACATTGAACTTGCTTTTCCAGATTTTCGGGATACCAAATATCATCCGCATCGATGGGAGCAATAAATTCACCCTGAGACGTCTCAATCCCTAAATTCCGGGCGGCGGCGACTCCAGCATTTTTCTGGTGTAACACGATTACCCGTTTATCGTGTTGGGCAATCGATTTAATAATTTCAGGAGTTCGATCCTGGGAACCATCATCGACAACTAAAACCTCCAGGTTCTGATACGTTTGAGAGAGAACGGATTTTAGCGTCTTCTCAATAAAGGCTTCGGCGTTATAGGCGGGAATAATCACCGAAACTAAGGGTAAGGTAGAAGCGGCGCGATCGCTGTTCATGGTTGTCATGACTTTTTGGGTTGCTGCTGAAACTGTATACCAGATGCCCCAGATGCACCAATGCAAGGCTGAACCATTTGTTTCTCTAGCCAACCGTGGCGGTGTTGATGCCAATGCCAAGCATGGGTGATCATATCCTTGAGTGCTGGGTATTGGGGCTGCCAACCTAAAACCTGCTTGGCTTTTTCTCCACTGCTGACTAGCACAGGGGGATCTCCTGGGCGGCGATCGCACTCAATCACGGGGATCGGTTGTTGGGTTACACTCCTGGCGGTTTCAATCACTTGTTTGACGGAGAAACCTTTGCCACTCCCCAGGTTGAAAATTTCACTTTCATCGGTTTGCAAGAGGCGAGTTAATCCCAGCAAGTGCGCCTGGGCGATATCAATAACATGAACATAGTCTCGAATACAAGTACCATCTGGGGTGGGATAATCGGTACCAAACACGGAAATGGATTCTCGCCGCCCTAAGGCACTCCACAACACAGAGGGAATCAGATGAGGTTCTGGGTTATGATCTTCTCCCAAGCGTCCCGTCGGATCTGCCCCAGCCGCATT
>CAKZMA010001170.1 GCA_937127375.1 uncultured Coleofasciculus sp.
AGGAAAAGCAGCCATCTTAGTTCCTTCAGGTCTGCTATTTAGTAACAATACAGGTGAGAGAGAATTGCGAAGGCAGCTACTCGTTGACTATAAACTTGAAGCGGTCATCTCCTTACCCAAAGACGCTTTACAACCCTACAGTCCGTTACAAACTCACCTGCTGCTTGTGAGTAAACCCGATAATTCCGCCCAACCCTCAAAAAGTGGAGAAAATCTAATCTGGTTTTGGCAGCTTGAACAGGATGGCTACCCTAGTGGTCGAGGTCGTGACTTAACTCAAGACCCCGATGAATCAGCAAGTGACTTACCCTTTGTCACCAAATTTTTCACCAATCCGAATCCCCCTCTTTTATTTCCCCAACAAAATCCTCGAATAGCCATCAGCAGAATAGTTGAAGGTACTTCACTACTGGGCTTTGTTTGCCAAGCGACCTCGACAGAATTGACCTCGGTTACGTTTTATCCACAACCGAATGAAACCACCTCTGCATTCCTGTTAACTGAGACTGCACCCCTAGGTGAACAGCGCATCTGCGATCGCATCCCTTTGAATGGTAGCGAACCCTCACAGGTTGAAAATCCACAGCAGCTAATTAAAGACCTATACGGAAAGAAAGACCCCGATCCTAAACGCCTATTCTCTCAACCCGTAAAAGCAGCAGCAATCTCAGTTTTACCGGAAAGCCAAGCTATAGGAAGAAATAGAGTCAAACTCCTCGGTGTAGCGGTGCGGTGCGACACGATTCAAGCGCCAACCTACGATTTACGCCCAGAACGTTATGTTGAAAAGCAAGAGGAACCGCGTTCGACGGATTCTCCGGCTGAACTCCTCAGCCAAATTTACCAAAACCAGAGAAAGCTGTCTGGGCACATTGAGAGCCTATTTGGTCGCTTAGAACTGCCTGCGATCGCCAATCAACAACTTCCTTCTCCCTTGGCAAATATAGCATCCCTGGGAATTCTCGAAAAACTGAATCCAGAACAGAAGACCATTTGGGAGCGAATTCAGGCAAAAATAGAAAAAATTGATAGCCGTGATCAAGATAACCCACAAACCGCAGTACACTTTACCTTAGAGGAGTTGATCCAAGAGGATGACAGCGAGATATCAGAAATGACTCGCTCAACTGTCGATCTCCTGGAACGCCTGGGAGTAATTGTCCCAGTGACGATTACAACTCCTAGCACCGATGAGTCAATTCAGTGCTATCGTCGTGTTACAGAGCGAGACTTGTGGCAGTTCGACTGAAGCGAATCAGAATCAGAGGGGGAGAGTATATGAAATTGAAACGACTCTACCTAGGAGATTATCGGGTCTTGCGTGACCTAGAGATTAGCTTTTGTCCACCCACTGAACGCCGCCTAATTTTTACTCGCAACTACAGTCTTGATTTTTTAGTGGGTAAAAATGGCACAGGAAAATCAACGGTGCTGAAAATATTATGGGATTTAATGAAGCAATTAGAAGGAAATCCCGTAGTTGCTTATCCCTTTATCCTAGAATATGAATTGGGCAAGGGTAACCAAAAACGCTCGATCAAAATTGCTACCCTTCAAGAAGATGATGAAACCGGAGACGTTACTTTTACGAAAACACCATTAGCATGGGAAAACGGTGAACCTACGGCTATAGGTCTTGATATTCTACCTGATCTTATTGTTTCTTTTACAACGGGAGACGAACTAGAATGGAATCTTTTTAACGAGCCAGCAAAGGACAATAGTCATTTAGGCAGTTTAACCCACTTAGCCCAGGAAGAAAAGTTAGAAATTCTCAAAGAGCGAGCAATTCGAGAACTCCCTGGACACCAAGCCAATTTAAACCCTACAGAAGAGGATACAGAAAAAGACAGTCGCTGCTTGTTCATATCCAATAAGCAAATTAATCTGCTTACCCTTTGTGGACTATTGGTTGATTTAGCTAATAGTAAATCTGAATTAGCTCAAGTTTTAGAAGAATTACAGATTAAATCACTGACAGGTTTTTCACTTAAATTTCGCTTAAATCAGGGAATTACCAAAATAGATCATCGAGAGCAAGTTATTAAACTAGGAAAATTTGCCTCTCATATCTTACACCAGGGAAGCGATTACCGATTGGTATTTGACCTGACTAGCGACAGAAGCTCAGTAGCACAAGAAATTATACAGGAGTTCGTTAGCGGTCTGGAGCTTTTCAAACAACTGGCTAAACTGGCTGATGTTGATGAAAACGGGCAATCTGTTTTGAGAGAAGTTAGCATTTTCTTGGAGCGTACCGATTCCCAGTATCCTGAAGCTGAGTCTGAAATTCCTCCCTTACATCTTTGGGAATGGCTCAGTGATGGAGAGCGAAGCTTTTTAGGTCGAATGTGCCTATTCACTCTGCTCGGTTCGACCGAAGCGCTGATTTTGCTGGATGAACCAGAAGTTCACTTTAATGATTTCTGGAAGCGCCAAATTGTTAACCTGCTAGATGCAACGCTTAAAGACCGTCATAGCCATGTTTTGATGACTACTCACTCCAGCATCACTTTAACTGATGTTCCCAAAGAAGATGTAATTGTTTTGAAGCGTCCTGGCAATTACACTAAGGATTCGCTTCCTGCTCCCATACAAACCTTTGCCGCTAATCCCAGCGATATCATGGTACATGTCTTTGATGCGCCCTATCCTGAAGGCAAATACAGTGTTGATTGCATTGAGCGAGAGCTAAAAGCTACAGCTAATCAAAATCTAGCTGAAAAACGAGAGGCTTTGGAACGATTACTTTCCACAGTTGCTCAGGGATATTGGAGTTATCGAATTCGTCGGGAATTGTCAGCTATCGAAGTGTAATGATTCATCAAGTTAAGTTGCCAAAACTCACTCTTAAACGTTTAACCGATGTAGTTTATCTACAAATGTGGTTTCTGAGATATGCATCTTCGAGAACGACATTAGACCAGAAAAGCTGTGAGGATTATTTCAGGAAGCATCCCAGATTTCGGGGAAGACATGAACAGATTACTAAATGGCTATGGAGCAAAAAGAGAGTCACTAAGCTCAATCACCTCAAAGAGTTTGCTCAGGGTTCACCTGCTGAAAAGCGCCAGTGGAGCAGACGATTGTCTCGCGAAGCCCTAGGATTTTTAAGAGAGCCAGTTGGCTCCCTCATACCGCACGTTGAAAACATTGCACAACCTTGGCAGGAAGAAGGCGCTAGATTTCTCCGCAAATTTTATCAGGATCATCTTGGTAGCCAAACTGCTAAATTTCCTAAGTTCTTTTTTTCAGAACCAGAGTCATCCACATTTGGTAGACAAGAATTTCTATCAGAATTTGAGCAAATTAACCAGTTATCGATTTGCCCTGCCTGTGATATGGAGTCTTTTTCGAGAATTGACCATTATTTTCCCAAAGGTCTCTATCCTCATCTTTCCTGCCACCCGTTTAATTTAGTTCCAATTTGTAATACTTGTAATACGGATTACAAAGGAGAAACTAATTTACTTCAAAGAAAAAGAACTGGTAATCCCCGTAAATTAGAAGATATGTTCTTACCCTATCGGGGATATGGACTTAGAACAGAGACCTACTTAAAGATCAATCTCAAAAAGGGTGTACAACTTCCTATAATAATTGGACTTAAGCCCAAGCCAAACCAATCTCTCTGCGAAAAAGTAGAAGTATGCCGCGATGGTTTCTCGATACCGGATAGGTGGCGTCAAAAATCAAGCCAAATTCAACGTTCAGTTTATAGCCAAATTCAACAAGTTATGCAAGCGAACGTTGCTTCATCTTCAACGCAGAAAGCCTCGCTTGATATATTTGCAGTACGTAATGTTTTGGACAATTTATTGTTTAACCTACTTGATTCACAGGGAAGAGAATCATCGCGTTTTCCAATGACGTGGTATCTCGTTGCTTTAATCAATAAAGAAGTAGAACCAGCTATAGATAGTTCTACACCGATCAATCTAGACAATCACGAGCTACTTAAAGACATTGCTGATTGGTTGCAGCAAGAAGATGGCATTCCTCATCCTGCACATATTAGTTCTCCAAAGATTGACAAAGCGCGAAACTTGAGGAAGATAGCAACAGAAGGAAAATAATTTTGTATCTTTTCCAGAGGAAAGCTTTGCCTGCACGACCGTGGAAAATTTTTTCGCTTTTATACGGCTAAATAACATTATTAGGCTTGAACGATCGCGTAACTCCGAATCTGCCAAGGCGCTATCCTCAAGGCTTGCAGCGTCGGTGATTCTGGAGACTGATCCACAGGACGTTCTAACAAATCCACAGAACCTTCTATCGCCAAACCTAAATCACTATTGAATGAAACTTCCGCTTCCTCTCCCTGAGATTCATAACACCGCAGAATCCAACGGTGGGGATTATCTTGCGATCGCTTGAACGCAATCATGACTAAATTTTCCGCTGATAACTCTAGCAAGGAACCCCTGGGGGGCAAGGAGTTAATACCCTGATTCGCCCTGTCTTCCAGCCGGACAACTTGCAGGGGGAAATTTAACTCATACCCTCGCTGAACCG
>CAKZMA010001171.1 GCA_937127375.1 uncultured Coleofasciculus sp.
GCATCGGTAAAAGCAATCACCTCACCTTTCGCCAAGGATATCCCTTTGTTCCGAGCTGCATAAGAACCGGGAGTGTTTTCATAAGCCGCAATTGCTTGACCAAATTGAGCGACTACCCCTTTAATATCTGCTGCTTCATCTGATGCATTATCGACAACAATCACTTCATATCCTGTTTTCGGATAAGTCTGATTTTCCAGAGCCTCTAAACAAAGTTTCAGACGCTCGGCGTCATTATAGACGGGAATGATGACGGACACAAATGGATGAGAATGAGATTCCATTTCCTTGGCGAGAAAGCGGTAATTTGTTATCAACGAACTCATTAGGGACAGGCGGTTTATAGTCTAGAAACCTGAGTCGGGGCGGGTTTAGTTGCATCTGGGTGCAACCGAAAAGATAGTAGTGAAACCCGCCCCTACACACTCAACACTTACCTCCCTTCGTTGCACCAGATGGCGTGAAAAGCAAGACACCCTACACCCCCTTGAATAACCCTCCAGACGCCTACCTGCTAATTTTTCATTGACACAGAAGCAGTTTATTTACTTTGCCACAAGCTCTCGCTGTGACTTTTTGGGCGACTCCTCTGTAGTAAACTCCTCGTGGTAAGATCGCTCCACATTGACATTCCACAAATCGTGATTTTCGCCGAGAATGTTTTTGACGGCTAGCATCGCTGTCAGCATGGAGTGGTCTTGATTGTTGTATCGGTGCATACCGTTCCGACCCACGGTTTGCAGATTTTCAAAGGTCTGGATGTACTCTTGAATGACTTGAAGATGTTTACGGTATTCGCCGTCATAAACAGGGTAAGCTTTATGTTGACGGATAACTACTCCATCTTCAACATCACCCTCGTTAACCCCTATATTTAGATTAATCGCCTCACGACTGGCTAACTCAATCAATTCTACATCCGACAATTCCCAAAGTGGATCACCTTCGCTGCAAAAATATTCCATCCCCAAGCAGGTTTTACTCGGATCAGGCACCATTGCTGGACTCCAATTCTTGAAGTTTTGAATGCGTCCCACTTGGAATTCTGGGCTATGGATGTAAATCCAGTTGTCGGGAAATAGATCGGGCTGATTTACAATCAGTGAGACAATCAGAAAATCCCGATACTTGAGACCCTTTGCCGCTTCTAATACATGGTCAGGGGGCGGGGGGTCGAGTCGATACAGCAGGGCAGTTACAGGCATACTAGAAATGAAATGATCGCCTGTGAATTGGAGTGTTTCATCCCCTTGTTTTGCCGTGATGCTCTTAATTCGAGTCCCTTCCCGTTCGATGCGAGTCACGGTTGTATGCAGATGAACGGGAGCGCCTTGATTTTCTAGCTTTTCCTGACACCGTTCCCACATCATTCCCGGTCCTAAAACCGGATATTTAAATTCCTTAATTAAGCTTTTGGCATTTTGACTTTTGAAAACGGCATTGATCACCGCTCGTTTGAGAGACATGCCTTGAATACGCTGTGCTGCCCAGTCTGCGCGAATTTGGCTACAAGGAATCCCCCAAACTTTTTCGGTGTAAGTCTTGAAGAAGATTCTATAGAGGCGACGCCCAAAGCAGTCAATTACCCACTCCTCAAAAGTCTCAGGTTCAAAATCTGGGTTTAACTTAGCTCTGAGTTTTGCCCTTAAGTAACTCAATAGAATTAAGCAACTTTGGATGATGCCAAGATTGGATAGGGCGTTGAACAGAGACAGGGGATAGTTATAAAACTTGCCCTGATAATAAATCCGGGACAGACGCGGGACTTGGATAAATTCGTCTTCTAGAATTTCGTACCAAAACTGATCGACTTCGCCCACCTTGGTGAAAAAGCGATGACCGCCAATGTCAAAGCGATAGTCTTTGTAGGTTTCGGTGCGGGAAATCCCACCCACTTTATCTGCTTTTTCCAGAACAATGGGTTTAATTCCCCGTTTGAGTAGTTCGTAACCCGCCGTCAAGCCAGCAGGACCGCCTCCAATAATTACCACTGGATGATGGGTCAAGGATTTGCCTCCTAATGCTTTATTATCTTCGAGATGTAGAGGACTAGAAAGAATTGCCAATTACCAAAGAAACGAGAATTGAGGCACCGACTAATTCACGAGAAATTGACGCAAAGATCCGTTTCTCAATCGCTAACAAGTCGCCCCAGGGTAATGTTTTCCAGGTTGGGATAGTTGGTTGATAAGTTTGCCAATGGTGACGAACCAGCCCGATCGCAAAGGCTAATCCGCTATAAAAATAGTATAGCCAGTGCCAGGGTACGGTTTGCAAGGCGAAGAGGAAACCGCGTTTTTGATAAAAGAATTGATAGACGGAGGCGTTGATTGCCAATAGCGCCAAACTCAATCCCGCGATGCCAACCCATGCAGCCGATACCCACCAAACGGCGATTAGTGCCGCTAATAAGGTATACACCAAGACTACACTGATGCGGTTGGAGAGGTTGAGATTTAAGTCATTGACCATTTCGCGATCGCGTAATATGATCGCTGTCCAAGGGATTGCTCGATAAAATATATCCGCTCTCAGCAGGGAGTAGGTTCTCCAGCATTTCAGATGTTTGACTTGGATGGTTTTTCGTAAGCCAATTTGATACCCTTTGCTTTTCAGCCGATTGCCTAATTCAATATCTTCTACACAAGGGAGGCGATAACTCTCATCAAAGCCGCCAATTGCTAAGAAAATATCCCGCCGGATTGCACCACAGGCACCCCAGAAGGTTGAAGCGTCTTCTGATCCGGTTTGATGGGTGTAGTGATGGAATAAATTTTTATACTGAGACAAGAAATTAGGTGCCCCCGGCTGATCATCGTAGGAGCCAATTAGGGCGGCGAGTTCAGTTTCCTGGTGGAAGGTTGTCGCGACTTTACCGATGGTGTTATCATGAACTTCGACATCGGCATCGACGAAGAAAAGAATATCACCACTGGCTGCTTTAGCGCCTATGTTGCGAGCTTTCGCTGGTCCGCCAGAAGTTGGAACTCGAATCACCTTAGCACCAAAATCTTGAGCTAACTGCCAAGAGCCGTCAGTATCGCCGTCAGCGACGACAATTACTTCCAAGGGCTGGGGTGAGGCTTGCGCCAAACTGACAAGGCAACGACGAAAGGCTTCACCACCGTTATACACAGGGATAATTACCGAAATTGTCGGTGCTGCGGTAGAATGTGTCATCTGGCTCCTAGTCATGGGGTTGTTGGGGCTAGCTTAATGGTTAGCTTTGCTGACAGCATCCATCTGGGGTCAGATAGACTGTTTTTCTGGTACTCGGGTCAAGTGATATACCAGAAATCCTCAAGATATACTTCTTAAATCTTAATCAAGCTTTAGGGTGAGCGATCGCTCTTATGGATTTTCTTTACGGAATCTTCACGAAATTCGCGTATTTGGGGTGATTGTATGAAGTTTTTGTGAAGGTTGCTCGAATGTAACGTCTGATACAGAAATAAAAATTAAAATAATTTATAAGACGGTTCAAAATAAACAATGAACCTTTGAGCAGAGGGCGACCCGATCCGATTCAATGGACTACCGTTGCGAATTAATGTAAGCGGGTCGCCCCTACATGACACAAGACGAATGACTAATGACCAATGACCGATGACATTTTACGCGATCGCCTGTCCAATCTTGTGGACTTTGATCAAACTCGTGGTTCCTGGCGTACCAATGGGAACACCGGAGGTAATCACCACCTTGTCTCCGTATTCGGCTAACTCCATCTCCACGGCTGCATTCACCACATTAGTTAACATCTGTTCAGCATTGTGTACCGGGGGAATCAGATAAGGTTGCACTCCCCAAGACAAAGCCAACTGACGATAGGTACTTTCTTCTGGCGTAAACGCAATAATTGGGGTTTTGGGGCGATACTTAGACACCAATCGGGCGGAACCGCCGGATGAGGTGTTGCACATAATTCCCCGTGCGCCTAATTGACTAGCAATATGACAAGCGGCTTCGGCTACAGATTCGGTGGTGCTAATACTGCAACTGGGAAACTCAGACGAGGGTTGCAATCCTTCGGCTAGGGCTTTTTCTGTCTGGATAGCTATATTGTTCATCATTTCCACTGCGGCGATGGGATATTCTCCCACGGCGGTTTCACCCGAAAGCATTACCGCATCCGTCCCATCTAAAATTGAGTTGGCGACATCTGTGGCTTCAGCGCGAGTTGGATCAGGAGCGTTGATCATTGACTCTAGCATCTGGGTGGCTGTAATCACAGGTTTACCTGCTTGGTTGCAGCGACGAGTAATTTCTTTTTGGATTAAGGGTACCCGATCCAATGGCGTCTCAACTCCCAAGTCACCGCGAGCAATCATAATTCCATCCGCAGTATGGAGGATTTCCTCTAAGTTTTCCACCGCTTCCCGTTTTTCAATTTTGGCAATCACACGGGTTTTAGCGCCTGCGGCTTCAATCATCCGCCGCACGGGTTCTAAATCACTGGCGCTTCTCACAAAAGACACCGCCACCCAGTCAATCCCCGATTGCAGTCCAAAACGTAAATCGGTCATGTCTTTTTCGGTGACGGAGGTAACGGGTAAATAGGTTTCAGGTAAGTTAACCCCCTTTTTGGAGGACAGGAGTCCACCAATTTTCACCAATGCGCGAATGCTATCTGTATCCCGTTCCGTGACTATCAGCTTGACTCGACCATCATTAATTGAAATCGGTTCACCCACGCGCACCATAGCAAACAGGGTGGGAATGGGCAAGGGAATCTCATCCGGATTGTTGCCTTCCTCGTTTAACACAAAGGTTACTTCATCACCCGTTTTCACCTTAATCCCATCGGGAGGCAGTTTTCCCAAACGAATTTTCGGTCCGCATAAATCTTGCAGCAGGGCGAGGGGTTTGCGATGTTGGCTACTAATTGCTCGGAGTTGCTGAATCGTCTGTCCGTGAAACTCATGGGAACCGTGGGAAAAGTTTAACCGTGACACATCCATCCCCGCTTCGATTAAGGCATCAAGGCGTTCAGGTGAGGCGGTAGCGGGTCCAATGGTACAGATAATTTTAGTGCGACGCATAAGATACTGGGTCATAACGGTAATAGAACAGATGTTCTCTCTAGCGTTTAATTTTCAGGGTCTACACACCCCTACCAATCGAACGTCCGCCTAACCGGATGATTTGTAATCCGGGATGGCGCAGGAGAACACCTGTCATGAAGAATAGATCAACTTTCTGGAAAAGGGGGTGATGGGGTGATGGGGTGATGGGGAGATGGGG
>CAKZMA010001172.1 GCA_937127375.1 uncultured Coleofasciculus sp.
TCACGAAGGTCACGAATAATAAACAGTGTCTTAATGTTAGCTTCATTAAGAACGTCCACTAATTCTTGATGCCATTGCAAATGCCCAGAAACATATTGACCTTGACGGATTTTGAATATCTTATGATAGAGTTTTTGGTTTTGACTTTGGTCTTTATTTACCAGAGCATGATAAGTCCAGCGAGGAACAAAAACAGGCAACAGTTCTAGAACACGGGTCAGCAAATGAGTCCCTGCCTTCGGCATACTGTTAACTATAACTTTTGAACCATGTAATGAGGCATAGATTTCCCGATAGTTCAAAGGCAGCGGAAATCTTGTTATTTTTTTTGGACTTAAATAATACCGTATTTTTTCAACCTTATCTAATGCCATTGTTTTATGATTAAGTGGTTACCATTTGCCAGACTCTTTCAACTTAATATCGCATTGCCTTTCGGCGATAGGCACCATAAGCCTGAGTTGTTTCTGCTTTCACACCATTGGCAACAATCCCTAAAACCGACGCTCTAGCAATCTTTAATCCATCAAAAGCTTTCATCACCAAGGAACGGTCGGTTTTCTCAACCCCCACAACCAGCAGGGTACCATCCGCCTTGGCAGCGAGCAGGTTTCCATCCCCCAAACCCAAGAGAGGTGGGGTATCGTAGATCACTAGGTCGAACTGAGCTATAACTTGATCCATGATGTACTGCATCTTATCAGAGGAAAGGAGCTTGATGGGGTCCGATAAACTCTGACCCGCCGTCAAAACGAACAAGTTCTCGTCCAGAGAAGATTTTTGTATAGCATCCTGAAGCGTTAAGTCTGTCGCAATGATATCGCTGAGTCCCTGGGTATTTAGTAAGTCTAATCGACTGTGAAGCTGAGGACTGCGTAAATCAGTGTCTACAAGTAAAACGCGCTTGCCAATGGTGGCGGCGGTTTGAGCCAGGTACAAAGCCACCGTTGTTTTGCCATCGCCGGGTACAGCAGAGCTAATTGCCAGTGATTGGAGAGACTTCTTAGCACTCAGCAGACGAATATTGGTATAGAGAGAGCGGAAGGCTTCCATAAAGGGTGAAGTGCCGTACTCGGTGGGGCAATTGTTAGAAAACCAATGACGCTCCGGTTTGGGCTTAGAATTAGCAACTTGGGCAATAATAGCCAGTTGACTGGGTTGTTTGGAGAGTTTGTTAAATTGTTTGGTCAACGGAATCACCCCCAGAATCGGCAATTTTGTTGACCCTTTGATGTCCTCAGGGGTGTGGAATACCGTGTGGAAAATCTCGACTAGAAAACCGACACCGATACTCAGCAGGACACTTAAAACTACAGCTATAGCTAAGGGGCGCTTTAGGGAGTGGGGTTCGACAGGTACTGGCACACCATTGGCATTGTCCCAGATTTCCGGGGGGTTAATTAACTCCCAGGGAATTTCTTGCTGAGCGGCATCAAGTTTTAAAGTTTCCCGTTTAGAAAGAAATTCCTTCAGGTTATCCGTCGCTACACTAAGATTCCTGTCTAAATCACCAACCTGTCGGGTTACGGTAGGCAACTGCTCAAGCTGTTGATTGATCTGAGTTTCAGTTTGCAGAATTGTTTGATAGCGATCCTCTAGCCCCTGGATTTTTCCGGCTAAATTTTCCAGAACCTCTTGGGATTCTTGATTGAGTAATTGACGCAAACTTTCCTGCCGTTCACGTAAGATTTCCATGGGAGGACTATCTGCTCGAAATTGTGCCGATTCTAAGGCAATCTGAGTTTCGACTTTCTGTAATTCAGAGAGTAAAGTGTCATAGGCTTGAGCCTCTGTCGATAAAACGGCGGTGGGATCGGATTGATTAAACTGCTGTTGTAAGGCATTGTATAATGAACGAGTTTCAGCGAGTTGAGCAGCGGTTTCTAAGCGATTTCTGCGAATGAAAAGCACAT
>CAKZMA010001173.1 GCA_937127375.1 uncultured Coleofasciculus sp.
TAGTGGATGAGGTGCTGGCGGTGGGGGATGCTCAGTTTCAGAAGAAGTGTTTGGGAAAGATGGGAGATGTCGCTCAACAAGGAAAGACTGTTCTTTTTGTTAGCCACAATATGTCCTCAGTAAGAAAACTTTGTACTCAGGGTATTGTCTTAGATTCAGGACATATTAAACTTGTTTCAACAGTTAACGAAGCAATTCAGGCTTACACGTCCGATTATGAAAAAGTAGAAGAAAATAGTCTAAATTTAATAGCTTCAACCCAAAAACCCCAATTTAAGTCAATAAAATTACTTCGTCCTAAATGTAATTATGGGGATATCCTAAAAATTGAAGTTGAGCTAGTGTCGCCTTTTACTGTTAAGGCGGCTATAGAAATTGAAATTCATGATGAACGAGGAATGCCTATTATATATACATCTACAGAACCAATGGCGGGACAATTATTACTAATTGAATCAGATACTGTTAATCACTTAACTTTGAATCTTGGCTCTCTCAACCTAGCACAAGGAGATTACTATATCTATTTTTGGTTAATTAAGCCCTGGGCTGAAAATTACCATATTGTAAAACAACCCTTAAAATTTAGCATTGAATTATCCGATCCCTGTGAATCAGGATTTGAATTTCGTCAGTCCTATGCAAGAGGATCTACCACTGTTCCAATTTGTATTTCTCGTTAAGAGAATGCGTGAATAAAACAAATCATTTTTCAAGAATGAGACTCTTATTAAATGCTATCAAATAAGCCGTTATTTTCGGATATAAAAAAATCAGAAGCGATCGATACTAATAACTTTTTGTGGGAAGGTGCTACATACAGGGCACAATTATATCTGTGGTATGTCAGAAAATTTCCTAACCATCCCTCCAAGCTGCGACTGGTTAGGTACATTGGTAGCTGGATATTTTCTAAAGGGCTACCTATATATAGTCCTCATGGTGCGAAGCTTCTACTAAACGTATCCGATCCAGACTATATTCCTCACTATCTTATTCACAGAGGAGCTTGGGAGCCTAAATCATTAGCATTGGCAATAAAATTAATGTCGCAAGGAGGAACCTTTCTTGATATTGGTGGTCATTTTGGTCTCTATACTTGTGCAGTTGGAGTTTTAGACGGAGTTGACTGTATCTGTGTTGAACCATCTCCTAAAATTTTTATAGACCTTGTAAATAACATTAGGCTTAACTCTCAAATCAAAGCACAACTGGTTCATATAGCTCTATCCTCCTTGCCGAGTCTTAGGACTTTTGGAATTACTTCAAATATGAATTCAGGTAGAGCGCGAATTTTTACTGATGAAGAAGAAGGCGTAGATGATTTTTTATTATCATGTATTACTCTTCAGGAACTACTTGATCACCTAAATACTCGGAAAATAGAGTTAATCAAAATTGATGTTGAAGGTTTTGAAATTGAGGCTTTAAAAACTTTAAGGTGGTCTGATTCATGTCGTCCCAAGAATATTATTGCCGAATTAGAGGAATCTCTATTAAATCGAACAGGCTACTCACTCGCTGAATTTTTAGAGTTTTTTGACGCTCGCGGCTACGAAGCTTTGACAGTAGAGGGACATCCTTTTGATATTGATAGTTTATCTCAATTACCAGAGAATAATATCTGGTTCAAGAGCAGATTTTAATTTGCAATCTAGTATCTGAATAATGAAAAAAGTATCTATTCTTATCCCCTGCTACAATGCTGAAGGCTGGATTGTTGACACCATAAAATCTGCTTTAGCACAAACCTGGTACAATAAAGAAATTATCTTAGTAGATGATGGATCAAAAGATAATACTTTGAATGTAGCTAAGCAGTTTGCACCACGACGTGTAAAAATTATCAGTCAAAGTAATCAAGGAGCTAGTGCTGCCAGAAATCGGCTGCTTCTGGAAGCTCAAGGGGATTTTATTCAATATTTAGATGCTGATGATCTATTAGCAACAGACAAAATTGAGCGCCAGGCGCAACTGCTGAGTGCAGGGAATGCTAATTGTATTGCCGCAGGAGAATGGGTACGGTTCTATAACTCACCCACAGAAGCATACTTTATTCCAGAACCAGTTTGGAGTGATATGTCACCTGTAGATTGGCTGATTTGCTCTTGGGAGGGTGGAGGAATGATGCCGCTTCACGCTTGGTTAGTACCGCGCCAGATTGCTGAAAAGGCTGGTGACTGGAATGAGGGTCTGTCTTTAAATGATGATGGAGAATACTTTTGTCGAGTAGTTCTAGCTAGCAGGGGGATAAAGTTTTGTCCAGGAGCTAAAAGTTATTATCGTTCTAGTATTAAGGGTAGCTTAAGTGGTACAAACTCCAGAAAGGCTCTGGAATCTGCAATTAAGTCTCTTGAGCTTTGCACGAACCACCTGCTTGTCAAAGAAAATAGTCCACGCACACGCCATGCCTGTGCAACGGCTTTTCAACGCTTTATTTATTCTACCTATCCTGATGCACCTGATCTTATACAAATGGCAGAAGCTAAGGTACAGTCTCTGGGTGGTTCTGACCTGAAGCCTAGTGGTGGACAGTGTTTTCAATTCCTTACCCATCTTGGCAGTTGGAAACTGGCAAAGCAACTCCAAAAACTCTCTCGTCGTCGCTAGATACTTCTTGAACAAATGAATCCTATCGCTCTTGTTCACAACATTTACCACAGCTTCCAAGTTTGTCCAACTTGGACAGATCGCCTGAATCGGCTGCTATGGCTGTACAGTGATAAACGGTTTGTGAAAGTAATTTCCCCCAAGGAACATCGCCAAATCTCTTTTCGTTACACACCACCTGTCGGTAATGTTCAGGTAATGGTGCGCGATAACAAAGGTTCTGATGCATTCATATTTAGTGAAGTATTTGACCACCGTTACTATGATTTTTATTTACCTTACTCCCCAAATACTATTCTGGATTTAGGCGCAAATATAGGATTAACATCACTATTTTTTACTCGTAAGTTTCCGAATGCTGAGATTGCTTGTGTTGAGCCAATACCTGCTAATCTTGAGCTTCTTAAAAAAAACCTTGAGTTGAATGAAGTCAAAGCCAATATTTTTCCAGCAGCGATCGCCATAAAAGATGGTTCTATCCAAATGGAAATCGGAACACTAGATTATGGTCACAAAATAGCAGGTATTGCATATGGAATAGCTTTGACAGGTTGTACTCTAGAAGTAGAGGCGATCAGCGTGTCAAGCCTGTTAAAAAAACTCAATTGGGAACGCATTAATCTCCTGAAAGTAGATATTGAAGGTTACGAAGGTATTTTGTTGAAAGAAAACTGTGAATGGCTAAATACTGTCGATGCAATGTGCATTGAATGTCATGAAGGATATGGTGAGTTAGATCTATATAAATTGGCAAAAAACTGGGGTTTTACTTATCTCAAACAATTGCCGGGGACATGGTTGCTAATTCGATGGCAGCCAAATAAAAATAGTGCTTATATAACTCAAGATAAATTCTGATTATTTTACCAATGCCTAATTAACCACTAAAATTAAACTAATTTTTATTCGATGAAACTTCTCAATCTCTTTTACGAAGAACCAGAGGGCGATCGCTGGTTTCCTTTAGACCGCTACCCTCGCCGTATCATTCGCCGTATTGTACGGGGAAAACCTAGACCAGGGGGACAAATGCGGGTTTTCTTAAACCTCTGTGCTGGGTTAGAGCGGATTAGTATTCCCTATAGAGTGAATGACTATCGATACATTCAGCAACATCCTGAAGAAATTGCCTGTATTATTGGAAAGCCTCACGTTCTAGACAAGATTAAGTGGAAAAACCCTCTTTTGTTTGGCGCAGCAGTTTTCTCACATCCTTGTGACGATCCGCAACTCCTAGAACGCTTGCCCATCGGTAAGGTTTTGGTTCCTGGCGAATGGATGCGAAAAATGTGGGAACCTTACTACGGTGATAAGGTACTTGCTTGGCCTGTAGGAATTGACACCGATGAATGGATACCTCTACCGCATGAAAACAAAGATATCGACATACTGCTCTACGACAAAATTCTCTGGGAGTATGAACGGCATAAAGACGAAATAGTTGCTCCGGTACAAGTCCACTTAGAGCAGCATAGTTTAAAAGTAGCAATAATTCGCTATGGTTTTTACCGCGAGGAAGAATTTCACTCACTCCTCGGTAAAAGCAAAGCAATGGTCTTTATCGGTCAACATGAAACCCAGGGAATTGCCTATCAGCAAGCTCTTTCCTGCGGAGTGCCTATCCTAGCTTGGGATCAAGGAGGGTTTTGGCTAGATCCATCTTACTTTCCCCATAAAGTTCAATTTGCCCCTGTCAGTTCAGTTCCTTACTGGGATGAACGCTGTGGGGTCAAGTTCAAATACATTAGTGAATTTCCTACAAAGCTAGAGGAGTTTCTGGATAAACTAAACCATCAGCAATTTGCGCCTCGTGACTACATTTTGGAAAATCTCACCCTAGAAAAGTGCGCTAAACACTATGTAGATATTTTTGTTCAAGTGCAACTACATCTATAATCAAGCTTCATTTTTACCTGAAAAAATGCAAAATCTGAAATATTTAGCCTCAAATTTTATTGCTCAAACCCCTCTTCAATATGTACCAGTTAGAGTCCAAAAAGGATTGGCAAAGGGAGCGCTTTGGACACTGTTTCCCTATTCGTCCTATTGGCGTGGCGACACTGAACTAGATGTTGAAGCAGCCATTCACCTCTATGGAAGTGTTCTCGGTGCTACTTGCTGGGACTTAGGAATGCATTTTGGTATTTATACTGTTGGAATGGCAATGGCTGTAGGCAGTGAAGGGCAGGTAGTTGGGTTTGAACCTGATCCAATTTCTTTCAAACGCTGCCAACTCCACGTACAGATGAACTCTCTGAGCCAAGTCAAACTTTTTAATGCCGCAGTCAGCGAATCCGAAGGTTCATCGAGTCTGATTCTCAGTCAAGGTGCTGGCGCTTCTACATCTCATTTTGCCTATGAGGATGAACAATCTTACAGCAGTACAGACACAGTAACAGTACAGACGGTTGTACTGGACAAGTTGGTAGAGCATGGCGAAATTCGACCGCCTCAATTTATCAAGGTTGATGTAGAAGGACATGGCGCTAAAGCTTTGTCCGGCGCTCGTCAAACCATTGCAGCTCACCATCCAACAATCGTAATGAGCTTTCATAGTCAATGGGAACTCGATGGTACTCGAGAAATCCTAGAGCCTTTAGGGTACCGTTCCTTTAGCGTTGAAGGCAAAGAACTTGAATGGTCAGCTAGTCTTTTTCATACTACTGTTCTTCGCGGCTAATAGTTATCAATGGCCAAGATTCTAATTCTAATCGGCGCTCATCTGTGTACTGCTCCTCGACCCCAGAAAGAAGCAGAGACACTGGCTAATGCTGGTCATGATGTTACAGTGCATGGCTTTTGGTTTGACCCAGAACTGGTAAAGCGCGATCGCATCCTTATCGCCAACA
>CAKZMA010001174.1 GCA_937127375.1 uncultured Coleofasciculus sp.
AAGCTGGGTGGGAAATTTGGTATCATCCCGATTTGCATACCTATCATCAAATACCGCGCTGGCGATTAGAACGGGATTATTTACTGTCTATTTCACGGGGGTGTGGGTTAGCGACATGTCAACTGCGAATGATTAATGCCACTCCTTGGCAAAAACCTGTGATTTTTATCCGAACGCTGCTTGGTAACTTGCGTCGCCTGATCAGCTACATTATTAAATATCGATGGCAGGTAAAACGGGATCTGATCAAGGCTTGTGAGCTTGAATTTTTCTGGGGGGGCTTTCTCAGTCCTTTTTATTTATGGAGAAAAAATATATCTAATTAATTGAAGTGAATTATGCCAGTAATTTCTGTAATTATTCCCGTTTACAATGCTGAAGTAACCATTCGCGAAACAATTCAATCGGTTTTAGAGCAAACCTTTTCAGATTTTGAACTCATTGTCATCAATGATGGGTCTCAAGATTCAACCTTAGAAATTGTTTCTAATATCCCTGATCCTCGAATTAAGGTATTCTCTTATCCCAATGCAGGTCCCCAAAAAAGCCGCAATCGGGGAATTGAAAAAGCTACCGGTGACTATTTGGCATTTCTCGACGCCGATGATCTGTGGACAGCCGATAAGCTAGATGCCCAATTGCAAGCACTACAGTCGCATCCTGAAGTAGCCGTGGCGTATAGTTGGACAAATTGGGTCGATGAAAAGGGTCAATTTTGGCGTCGAGGAACTTATATTAGTGCCAGTGGTGATGTGCAAGCCAAGCTATTGTTGATTGATTTTATTGGCAGTGGTTCTAATCCATTGATCCGCCGGCAAGCCCTGGAAAAAGTGGGTAATTTTGACGAATCCCTAGTGGGCGGTCAGGATTGGGATATGTGGCTACGATTGGCAGCCTGCTATCCGTTTATTGTGGTGCCAAAACCGCAAGTTTTATATCGGAAATCCCTGTTCTCGAATTCCTGGTCGAATAACGTTGAACGCCAAGAAAAAGGGTTTAAAAACGTGATAGCTAAAGCCCTAGATCAGGCTCCTGAATCGATAAAATCTCTGAGGAGGGATATTATTTCTAACCGTTATAAATGTTTGGTTGTCGATGCTTTAGAACGACCATCTAGTCGTCAACGGGGATTAACAGCAGCTCGATTTATCTGGATAGCACTCAGTAATGATCCGTCTCTTCTCCAAGCACGAGTACTGGTGAAAGTGATGTTGAGAATGACCATTGTGACTCTCTTACCTCCCCAGCAAGCACAAGCATTGCTTACCAAGTTGGGCAAGTTGGCTGAGGTTCATGCTTTATACGGATACCTGCGTTCAGACCCGTCCTGACTGTCCCTAAAATTGACACAAGGAGCAACATAACTATGCCATTGGTATCAATAATTATTCCAGTTTTTAATGGTGAAAAAACAATTAAACAAACCATTGAATCGGTATTGCAGCAAACCGTTGCTGATTTTGAACTGATGGTGATTAATGATGGGTCTACCGATAACACCTTATCCGTCATTTCCCAGATTAATGACTCCCGTTTAAACGTGTTTTCTTATGCCAATGCTGGTTTAGCCGCCAGTCGGAATCGGGGGATTTCCCAAGCCACCGGAAAGTATATCTCCTTCATTGATGCCGATGACCTGTGGAGAGCGGATAAACTAGAAGCCCAAATCAAAGCGTTAGAAGCGAATCCGCAAGCGGGTGTGGCTTATAGTTGGACGGATTGGATTGATGAATCGGGTCAATTTTTACGTCCAGGGGGTCACATTATTGCTAATGGTAATGTTTACAATAAATTGCTTTTGCGAGACTTCGTAGAAGGGGGGTCTAATGTGTTAGTCTTAGCCAAGGCATTTGCTGAAGTCGGGGGCTTTGATGAGTCACTCAATGCGGTAGAAGATTGGGAGATGTGGTTGCGTCTAGCGGCTCCCTATGAATTTGTTTGTGTCCCTTCTGCCCAAATTTTATATCGTATTTCTCCTCACTCCATGTCTACAGATGTTTGGAAAATGGAGGCGGCTAGCTTACGGGTGATTGAACGAGCCTTGGCTCAGGCACCTGAACCCTTAGATTATCTTAAACGGCAGGTTCTGGCAGAACGTTACAAGTATTTTACCTTTAAAGCGATTGAAGGTCGTTTAGAACGGCGACGTGGATTAACAGCTATGCGCTTTTTTGGACAAGTGATAATTCATGATCCGATTTGGTTGCTTAGACCCAAGATAATCAGTATTGTTCTGTTGAAAATTGCTTTAGCGACGATATTCCCGTCTCAACCGACGTATGCTTTACTCAAAAACGTGAAACGGTGATGGTTGATGGTTCATTGTCTGCCCTTGATCCCCATCACCCTCACCTCTCCTGCAAAATCTGATCGTAAATTCCTTCTAACTTCGTGGTATTATGCTTTAAGTTAAATTTTTGCTCTACCTGTTGGCGTCCCGCGATCGCAATCTGTTTTCGGAGTGGTTCGTTGTTGGCTAAGGTCAGGATATTCTCAGCTAGGGCTTGCCAGTCTTTTTCGGCAGCCAAGAAACCGGTTTCGCCGTGGATAATCGCCTCCGGAATTCCGGCGTGAATGGAACTGACGACGGGTACCGCCATGGCTTGGGCTTCGAGTAGGGTTATGGGTAGCCCCTCACAATTGTGGCGACTGTCGGTAACGCTGGGGATACAAAGTAACATCGCTTGATTCAGCCAATCCCGAACCCTATCCGAGGGTTGCGCCCCTAAAAAGCGATAGCGTTTCAGGGAATGGGCAGCTTGTTGTTCTAGGGTTGAGCGTAGTCCACCATCACCAATAACCACCAGTTCGATATCCGGTCGTACTGATTGTACCTGAGCCATTGCCTGAATTAAGTACTGACACCCCTTTTTTTCCACCAGTCGCCCGACGAATAGCACCACAGGCTGACGTGACGGGTTGGGCTGAGGGGCAAACTTATCCACATCAATGCCAATGTAGTGAACAATTATCTTGTCCGGGGGACAGCCTTTTTCAATTAGTTTCGTGCGAATAAATTCAGACACGGCGATACAACAGTGGGCTTTTTTGAATAAATGCCGTCGCCGCCAGAAATACACACGGGTTAAGGGATGGGGACCAAACATGTCACTGAGATCATCGCCGCTGTCCTGATTAACTGTGATATCGTAGCCATGGAAGGTGACAATTAAGGGAACTTTCAGCCGTTGCCTCATGGGTAATGCCCAAACGCCATCGGGTCCAAAATGGGCATGAATCAGGCGGGGTGAGAGTTGTCTCAGGCGACGAAACCAGTCCGGATAGCCTAAGCCAGTGATCAGAAATAAGAGTTTGCGTCTTAGGGTGAGTTTCGCCATCTCGCTGAGCACGAGGGTTCTCTGGGCAGGTAGGGGATAGTTTCTGCCGCGACACCGGGATGTTCCGACGTAGAATCCGGTGTAGGATTCATAGTTTTCCACTTGCGCGGGAATAAATGTTTCCGAGTAGGGTAGGAGCGTATCTCGGTAGATAATAATGTTATTTTCCATAGGGGTAGATGGGGGAGATGGAGTTAACACCTATTTAATTAAGCAGTCTCAACCCCGTGGCAATCATCAGGTGAATTGGTTAGAATTTTTGGGCAAGGATAAGCTGCAAATGATTGAAACGATTTGTGGAACTCGGATGCAGTCCTTCGGTTATCACCTATCCCCATCGCCCATCACGTTTGATGTCAAAAGCGATAAAGTTCCTCATTTTCCAGGTTTTACAGCCGCGTTTGTCTAGACCTGTCTTTATTGTATCGGCACCTCGGTCAGGGTCGAGTTATTTGTATGAAATCACTCGACGCCTACCAGAGGTTTGGTCCTTTGATAAAGAGAATGATCCGTTATGGTTTCAGTTTTTTCCCTATCAGCGGTTATCTGTGCCTACTGATTATATTTTGCCAGCCGAATGTACCCCGGACATGATTAAGGCGTTTCGGCGGGAACTGCTAATCGAAAACCTACGCCATCGCCGCCTCTCTCGCTGGCGAGATGGCTTTAATTATGGCTTACTCAGGAAACCCGTGCGCTATTTGGAGAAAACCGTTGCCAATTGCTTTCATTTAGAGGCGCTGCGGCTTATGTTTCCGGATGCTTTGTTAGTTCATCTGGTTCGCGATGGTAGAGCCTGTGTTTCTTCGATGATGGAGGGTTGGCATTCGGGGGTTTTCTGGAAGCGCCCGTTACCGTTTCCCGAAGGTGCGACGATTTCCCATTGGTGTTATCCGATTCCACCCGGTTGGCAAACGGTGGTTCACCAGTCATTAGCCGAGATTTGTGCCTGGAGTTGGGTGGAGCATAATCGTTATCTGCTGGAGTGGGAACAGGCGAATCCCGATTGGCAGAAACGGTTGATGCGAGTTTCTTATGAAGAGCTTTTAGCTGATCCCCAGGCGGTATTGGAGCAGTTTTGTCAGTTCACTGGATGGGAAATGTCCCCGGAGAGTCTTCAGTATATTCAGGAGGGGCGTCTCAGTTGGACTACGGTTTCCCAGCCGAAAGCGGATAAGTGGAAACAGAAGAATGGTCAGGCGATTAACCAGGTGATGCCTATTATTGCACCGATGATGCGGGAGTTGGGGTATGGGGTTTAGCGCCGTTCGTAGCGCTTACTTCGCTTCCCTCTACTTTGGCAAATCTTGCCATCGTCGTCTCAATTCCAGTATTTAGGGTTGGAGGAAAGTGTCATCCCGTCTGTGTTATCTGTGTTTTTGTCAATACTTAGTCATGATTTTTATCGTAAGTTCAACAAAATACATGCGTCCAAGGGGACATTGGGCGTAAGACGAAAACCAGAAATTATACAAAGTTCTACGAAGATTCAAGGGGTTTAGCTGTGTCAGAATTATTGGAACCCACAAAGCACCCACCATAAATACTATACCTGAAAATCGCACACTCATCTCACAATGGCTGTAACCCCTTAAAATTCGTAGATTATTCTGGAAAAGAGGTAAAAAACGAGCAAGTATGACGTTTTGTTGAGACCTGTACCTGATTGGAAAATTTAAACCCCGGAAGGGGAAAGAATGGTTTAAGTTATCAGGACTTGACAACTTTCACCGAAACGGTCAGTAGTAGGGGTATGTCGTGAATCGTTGTTATCACACCTGAGTGCGATCGCCCAGGGATAATCAGCTCTGATTAGTCCAAACAGAAAGGAAAAAAAGAAAGAATTGGTTAAAAGAAGATTTAACTGTCTATCAAATGGCGTTTGATGTGGCATAAAAATAGAATAATTCCCATCATTGGGTTATTACTCCCCACCACCAAGCAAAGTCGTGTCCGGATAACAAATTGCATCTCTTCCCTGCTCCTCTTGCAAGAAGGCAGAAATAACGGAACAGCTAATATCTCCCCCAGCTTCCCCCGCTTCCCCCGCTCCCCCCCCTCCCCCCCCCTCCCCCCCCCCCCCCCCCCCCCCCCCCCCCCCCCCCCCCCCCCCCCCCCCCCCCC
>CAKZMA010001175.1 GCA_937127375.1 uncultured Coleofasciculus sp.
TCAAAGGTGTTACCATTGGTGATCGCACTATTGTCGGTGCAGGTAGTGTCGTCACTCACGCGATCCCAGCCGATGCTGTTGCAGTAGGAGTACCAGCCAGAGTCATTAAATATAGGAATGAATAGAAAATGAATTGCCATGCAGGAATTGTAATTACTACTCGTAACCGAGAGCAAGATTTGAAAAAGTTATTTTTCCACCTGAAGGAAAAGCCAGCTTGGGCTAAATATCCGGTTTGGATTCATGATGATGCCAGTGATGGAGTTTCAGAAGAATACTGGCAACTAATTTCTAAATATGCCGCTTGTCTTATCCGTAACCCAAGAAACTACGGAGCTTCACTCAACCGTAATATTAGTAATGCTTCAGTTCCTTTTGAGTTTATTTTTAGCCTTGATGATGATTCTTGCTTTGTAGATACTGATGGTTCTCAGCAAGCTATTGAGTATATGCAAAATAATCCCAAAATAGCGGTTTTATCATTCCCTTTAGTAACAAGCTTTAATCCTCCACCACTTCACGATACGGCTCCTTATCCTTGTTTATCTTATGCTGCATGTGCAGCTCTTATTCGTAAGAGCGCTTTTATGGAAGTAGGGGGGTATTACAGTAACTTTTTTTATTATGGCGAAGAACCTGAACTCTGTTTACGACTTTGGTCAGCAGGATATCAAATTCATGCTTTTCCGCTCTGTAGGGTTTACCATTGGGCTAGCTCCAATGATGAAGACTATCGCCGTAAGGGATTTTATGGACCGCAAAATCGTGTATGGTCACATTTTTTGCATACCCCAATGCCTTTCCTGCTGTTCGAGATAGCTAAAGTATTTGGCAGTTACATGAAACTCTCTATAAAAACAAAAATTGCTTTAGTTCATTTGAGAGGATTAGTTGCAGGAATATGTAAAGGGCTTCTTACTTGGAATGAGCGAAAAGCTTTACCTATACTCTTATACAGATACTTACTCTCTTTGCCAATATCAGCTAACAGTTCAAATAAAGCAGCTCATGTATAGGCATTTTCAATATATGCCTATATTAGTTTTAAGAATACCACAGGATTATGACTAAACTATTGGATAGATACAATTCCGATAAGAAGATTATTTTCTTACATATTCCTAAAGCAGCCGGTACAACATTGAATGGTATAATTAATCAGCAATATACACGAGATACAATTTTTAACCTGAAAGGTATAAATGATAAAGATAATTTTGATAAGCTTTGTGCAAGTAAGAAAGATAAGATTAGGATATTGAGAGGGCACATGGCTTTTGGGCTCCACAATTTTTTGTCTTATCCCTGTACTTACTTTACATTACTACGCAATCCCATTGAACGAGTTATTTCACACTACTATTATATTCGCAATAATCCTCATTATAAAAGACATAAAATTTCTCAAGCAAAAAGCATAGAGGATTATCTTATGAGCCAAGAAGAAAAATTTAATGACTTAAGTAATTTACAAACCAAGCTATTATGTGGAACAAGTCAAGTTAATTGGTCTAAGGAAATAGAAGTTTTAGAGATGGCAAAATTTAATCTAGAGAATTATTTTGCTGTTGTTGGAATTACGGAAAAATTTGATGAAAGTATGCTAATTTTGCAGCATAATTTTGGCTGGAATATTCCAGTATACATCCGTCAAAATGTTTCTAAAAAACCTTGTCCAACAGGTATTTCTGAGCAAACATTGAAAACAATAAAATGTTTTAATAGCTTAGATATAGAGCTTTATGAATATGCGAAAAACATCTTTGAGACACAATTGCAATTGCTTGATCAGACATTTTCTGTGAAAAAAAAACTAAAAATCAACCAGTTTACCAATCAGATGTATCAGCCTTTTGGCAAACTATATTCATTTTCTCGAAGTTTAACACTTAAATATTTACGTAAACAATGAAAGATAAACAAGAAAGAGAAATTCAGTATCAATACTATACGCAAACGGCTGAGTGTTATGACAAAAAACATTTAGATATAGAACATATATTGGCAGTACATATATTGGCAGCTTATATTGAATTTTACAACATTAAAACTGTTCTAGATGTTGGTGCTGGAACTGGAAAAACAGTTCACTGGCTAAAAAATCGTTTTCCTAATTTAGTTGTGAAAGGAATCGAACCAGTTAAAGCTTTACGTGAGCAAGGATACAAGAAAGGAATTTCACATCAAGATTTGATAGATGGGGATGCTTACCAACTCGCTTTTCCAGACAACACGTTTTATCTGGTTTGTGAATTTGCGATTTTACATCATGTAAAAGAGCCAGAAAAAGTGATCCATGAAATGTCAAGAGTTGCGTCCAAAATGGTTGCCATCTCAGATGTCAACTTTATGGGTCAAGGTTCCCTAGTTTTACGTTGGCTGAAATTTGCCATATTTTTCCTAGGGCTTTGGTCATTGGCAAACTACTTCAAAACAAAAGGCAAAGGATATACCCTTAGTAAAGGTGATGGTTTAGCCTATTCTTATTCTGTTTATCAAAGCCTAAGAACATTAAATAGATCTTGGCAAACCCTGAGATTGCATAGCACAAAAGGAAAAAGTGACACATTTTTCGGGTCATTTATCTCGGCTGAACATCTACTGATTATTGCTCATACTAAAACTTAATATTTATTTTAATTTTTTTTTATGTAGTCTCCAATTAATTCGCATTTAAATGTCAGAAAAATTACCTTCGTGGATCTCTTGTCAACTGGGAGCCCGTGAACATTACGCTATTCCACGGGCTTTACACTATGCTGGAGAACTTGCCCATTTAATAACAGATGCCTGGATCTTACCTACATCTTTCTTAAACCATCTGCCTCAGCCTTTCTTCGCCAATTTACGCGATCGCTTCCATCCTGACTTAGCCCAAGCCTCCGTCCACGCCTTCACTCACTCTTTGATTCGCTTTGAACTGGCGCAACGCCTGCAAAAAACCTCAGGATGGATACGTATTATTGCCCGTAATCACTGGTTCCAACAACAAGCCGTCGAGTTACTGGAAACCATCACGCCACAACTTAACACTTGTCCTATCCTCTTTGCTTACAGTTATGCTGCTTTAGAACTTTTCCGCTATGCCAAAACTCAGGGTTGGACCACTATTCTAGGTCAAATTGATCCAGGACTTGTTGAGGAAACATTAGTTGGACAGGAACATCTTAGATATCCGGACTACCAGTCTACTTGGCAACCCGCACCACCTCAATACTGGATGAACT
>CAKZMA010001176.1 GCA_937127375.1 uncultured Coleofasciculus sp.
CCACCTCAAAATCTTCTATCGTTTGAGCTAGCGCACTCCGAACCGCCCGTGGCAGCAGTTGAGGTCGGTTATAGGTGGGAATGATAATGCTAATCAAAGGACTACTCATGTCTTGACTTCCCTAGTTTGGGGTGAATAGAAGCGGCAGCAGCTTCTTGCTTTTGAAAGTAAGTCATCATATCTCGGCGGATTAGCAACCCATTGAATACCAATACCGCCAACCTAATTAAGCAGGGTTAAATCGGTTAGCATATTGGCGAACACCTTGAAGGCAGTTCCTTAAGGAATGGGTTGGGTCAATTTTCAAAGCCCAAGCGATCGCCAACAGAGCAGCTTGAAATTGTCGTTCTTGCCAGGAGTTTCGAGCATGTCGATAAATAAACTGAGCAAACTGGCGAGGATGGGATTCAAAGGCAACCTGATGCTTTTGAATTAAGCGGTGGAAGCTCTCCTGCCGCAGAACCGGATTGCTCGATACGCGAACCCCACCGTGGCAACGAAGTTGATAGGTTACTGTCGGTAAGCCAATTAAGGTGCAGACGGGGTTGAGCCGTAAGAAGAACTCTGAGTGTACTCGCGAGCGAAACTGTTCGTCCCACCCGCCAATCTGCAAGACTACTTCTCGTTCTACAACCAGAGTTTGTTTGGTTGCATAGGAGCGCCCAGCTTCGGGAGTTTCTAGAAAAAAGTGACTCCCTTTCGGACACAGCGACGGCGGAATGCGGACTTTGATCGCTTCTCCTTGAGGGCTGACTTTTTCCAGCCCGGAGATGACGGCTACGGGCGGGGTTGCCGAAGCGCGAGCAATCGCCGCTAAAGAAATCTCAGCCATCTGGGGCAGAAGGCGATCGTCGTCATCTAAGTAGGTTACCCAACGCCCTCGCGCTGCTTCGGTGCCGACATTGCGTGCCCCTGCCCCACCTCTAGACTGCTCCAAGCGAATCACTCGCAGCCGAGAGTCTTCAGGCAGTTGCGCTATCTCATCAGAGGCATCATCCACGACGATGACCTCCAAATCGCTAAACGTTTGCGCTAGGGAACTCTCTACAGCTAAAGGCAGCAAATGGGGGCGGTTATGGGTGGGAATGATAATGCTGAGCTGCGGATTATGCATAGTATCGAGACAGAATCAAGTGAGTTCAGAACTTATACAAAATTAGTTGAGGCTCTATTTAATGAGATTTTTTGATTTTTTACTTGCATCTATTTCCGTACCATTTAACCTTAACTTTTGGTATTGACGCTTGAGCCAAGCTAGTTTTCCTGGCTGGTCATGTCTTGGTTTTGGAATCGGCAAATGACTTACCCTGTACTCGTAGCCCAACATCTCAGCCATAGGTTGAACCTCTGCCTCAAATTCGCTAATTTCAGAAGCCGTCCATGTCGCAATGGTCGGCACTCCAGATTTTGCGTTAGGAGGTCTAAGCATTATTTTATTGTACATTTTCTGAGAAATCGTAGACCGAAAACCAAAAAACTGAGCGATATCCAAATATCTGCTATAAGTTATGTCCTCAATTTTTTCTGCCCGATAATGTGTTTCAGGTATAGCTTCAAATTGTTTAATAATTCGGGCATTAACCGTATTCCAGTACCAGGAAATTTTCCCAATTCTGCTCATTTGATTCCAGCGTATAAATTCATCTCCAGAAGGCATAATTCTGCCTAAAAAGTAATAAAAGTATGGGCAGGAAGTCTGAAAGCTAGGGGCTAAGTCTGGATTACCCCGAACTGCTGGCTTACTATACCAGCCCTTACGCAGATAAGAATTAACGACCCGCTCAGGGCTGCGGACAAGCAACAAGAATTTAGCGCCAAAGCGGTCATAAAGTTCTCGAATTGAGAGAGAAAGATGAGCGCTAGCCTCAAAAGAGAATTGATGATTTTCGAGATCTTGTTGAATTTCAAGCTGTTTAGTATTTAGAAAGCCCTCAGAGTCTACTGGCAAACCATACCAGTTACAGTAACGATGAAACGTTTCGTTAAGCGGGTCGCGTTCGTGTACGGATGAAACACCGGGTTCCAAGGCAATGACTTGACCGATAAACTTAGTGCCACAACGCCCGGTGCCAACGGCAAAACCTACTTTTTCTGCATAATTTTCATTAAACAATTTAGTCATCTCCTATTGATAATATTTGTTTTTTTTACAACTAAAATATTTTTTAATTGATATCGTTTGCCGAAAAACTTTATAGGCTGGCAAGCATCCAAGTCCTTGGTTGATAAAATACACACCTACTCATGCTACTATTTGATTGCACTGTATTGATTGCTCAAGTTTTACCTTTAAGTAAATTGCTTTCGATACTTTACTTTTGGAATACCTGCCAAGTCCTCGGTTGATAAAATAAACATCTACTTGTTGTTTTGCTGGGTTCTACTGCAAATCGAAAGGATTGATATTTATCCAGAGACATAACTCCTCTTTTCAAAAAAAGTTTAGCATTGTATTTTCCAGGTATTAAACCACAATAAGGCATTTGCATTTGAATTTCAACCTTACCGGGATAAATTTCTAAACACTCATTATCACTATCTGATGTAATCGATAATACCCGTTGATCGCCACCCGATAAGGATGTAATTACGATACCCACATTCACATTATCGAGAAACCGAGAAGCGTTGCAGGTCAAGCACAAATAAGCAGGCTCCCCTGTTTTTATTGTTTCCAAAAGCTGATCCTGCTCATTTTTAAAACAAATCGATATAATATCCAGTCCCAGACTTTCAGTTTCTGACTTTTCGGGTAACACAATTAAACCTGACGCTGGACTCGTTCCGGCTAAACAAAGATCGGCTTCATAGTGCTGAATTACGGCTTCA
>CAKZMA010001177.1 GCA_937127375.1 uncultured Coleofasciculus sp.
TAGTCAAACCCACAATCAGCCAAGCTTTCCGCTTCGCCGTTCGCAACAAGGGACGTAAATTCAATCCACGTTGAGGAGTCGCTGTCACCTCATCAGTCAAATCCGCAGACAAGGGCGGATCATGTCTATCGCCCTTACCGTTTAATGAAAGTGGAGAATCCCGTTCTATGTCCATGTTGACCTCTGTCACGTTGACTGTACCGCACCCAAACCCTTCTTTTGCAACAGTTCCTGGCATGTCTATTATGCCAGACCATTTAGCCAACTGTCTCTACCCTTAGGTGTCTCACACAAGGCTTTTCCCAAATGGGCGAGTCTTCTCAGTCCATTTTAAATGAAACCCCAGATGACCATCAATAAAGGTTTGATAAAGTTTACCTCGATCAGTTGCTTGTAAGCTGTTGCTGCATTCCGATTGGGATACCTAGATTCCTCGAAGGCAACAGGCAACAGGGAATATACAATTTAAATGCGTCTTAGCTTACGTCTCGCTCGTGTTGTCAGAATGAAAAATCAGTATTCAGGAGATTCGGTTTATTCAAATGGATCTGTGTACCGATTAAATTTTTGTTTTAAAATTAGCCTTAAAAATCTTAAGTTATCCACTAAATACCTTTTCCATAATCGTTTGGGTTCAGAGATCAACTGATGCAACCATTCTAGTCCAATATATCTGACCCATTTTGGCGCTCTTTGGATATTCCCCGCTTCAAAATCTAGGGTTACATCGATTCCCATAATAATTTTAACCGTTGGAAGCTTATCTTTATTTTTATTTATAAAATCTTTAGTGATCAATAGTTCTTGCTTAGGAGTTTTTGCTCCCACAGCCAAAACGGTAGCCTTGGAATCATTAATCAGTTGTATAATTTTATCACATTCTTCTGCCTGTTGTTCAAATCCCCACGGTGGACAATATTCGGCTACAACAATTTGCCGACATATTCTATCGTTTATTCGGGCTTGAGCTTTTTTAGAGACGCTCGGATCTGTTCCCAATAAAAATATTCGGATATCTTGATTATCTTTGTGATAGTTACAAAAAGCTGGAAACAGATCCACTGTTGGCAGTTTTTCTTTCAATGGTGTTCCCAGAAACCTTGAGGCATAAACAATACTTTGACTACCACATAGTCTATAATCTACGGCATAGCAAGCTGATAAAAACTCTCGATTGTTTTGCAAGTGCATGAGATGTTCGACATTAAGCGTCAATATAATCCCTTTTTTAATATTTACCAATGCCTCTGACATGGAAAGATTATGAATAGACGCATTAAGTATTTTAACTTTATCGTCTGGGTAAGCCAGCTCATGTCTCTGCTGAGGTTGATTTGCCCTCTTCAATTGAGCTAAAGAAAAACTCGAACCATTTTTTCGTCTGACTGTCAGAGTTTCATTGTCTACAATCAAAGAATAGTGAAATTTTTTATTTAAAACTTTTTTGATTTTTGAGCTAACACTCCACAATATGAATTGAACTTTTTTTTCGTTAGCTTGAGCCGATATACTATATAAATTACTTATACCTATACGCTCAATAAATTGAACTTTGCTCATGTCAATAATAATACGTTTTATCCATTTTTCTTCTATTGCTTCAATTTGCTCTTGAATCAAATTTGTTTCTTTTATATTCACAATTTCTGGCAGAATAATTAGCAGATTTTCTCTCACATTCAGAGCTTCTAATTTTTTATCATCACTATTTTTGTTTTTGTTTGATTCCTTTGTATAACAATCACCAATATACTTTAAGTTTTGATATTTACAAGTATTAAATAGTTTTTCATTTTGAACGATTAGCCGATCTATCGCAGAGAATCTTTGGAGAATCTTTGCCGACAAACTCAAGGTCTTGATTCTAGTTTTTGATTCTATAAACAAATTTTGGCTTCGACAAAGTAATTTTGATATTAAAAAGAAAGGAACCGCTACTCCAGCTCCAGTTGACACAAGTAAATCAGGTTTTTCCTTGAGCAAAACTATTCCGGATAAAAAAAGATTCCGGACGAGATTGTATAAGTTCCGATTAGTTGGACTATACGCCCAGTATCTACGCCAATTGCCGACATCAATCGCTGATTCTGTCGTACTGCTTTTAAAGGTAACCCAACAAATATATTCAAATTGTTCCCAAAAAACTTTCAGCTCTTGCATGGCTTTGAAATGACCACCTGAAGAGCAGACTAGCATAATTTTTTTGTATTTTTGAGGATTATAGTAATCCAGTAATGTTTTCCAATGACTATCATTTTCCTGAACAATAAAATTGGGAACTATTGGATCTTTAATAAACCTGACCAAATCACTGGGGGATCGGGCGATAGGAACCCCTAGCGTTTCTAGAAATTCAGCCATTTCCAATTGATGGTCATCTACATGCTCCCCAAAGTGCCTGGTTCGTGGCACAAGAATATAAGGTTTTCGCAATGAATTTAATAGAATGACTGTTCCTTCGCCACAGTGACCAATAACTATTCTCGCCCGGTTTAAATATTCTTTAAATGCTTCTTCAGGTAATAATTTATAGGATTTTACTTGACTAAAATTTTTTATTTTATCATTATTAGAAGAACCATACTGGATGATGACTTCTTCAGAATCGCTTATGAATTTATACTTAATAAGTATATTAATCCATTCAAGTAATGAATCAAAAGGATATTGTTCTGTCCCAACAGTTACGAATATCATAAATTTACCATAAGTATTGAAATTAAGCTAAATCTCCTCTAAGAGCGGCTCATCTGTCAGAGGGTTGAAATTTTCAATTTTCCTAGTAATATTAATATTGATAGAGAAGAGTCTTCTAGTAGGAAGGTTTCTCGCCTCTGTTTCTCGCCTCTGTTTCTCGCCTCTGTTTCTCGCCTCTGTTTCTCGCCTCTGTT
>CAKZMA010001178.1 GCA_937127375.1 uncultured Coleofasciculus sp.
CTAGAGTTTGATGCTAATGGTTATGCTGTTGACTCAATGGGGGTGAAGTATCAGCAGAGATCTCCTTTAGAAGTGATAAAAGTGGAATGAGCAAACTGCTTGTGAAGTATATCCAGTTACTGAAATGCTAATAATTTGAGTATTCATCATTGTCTCGAATAGAAAAAATGTATTTCAAAAATTCAATCAAAAGTTATTTCACAAAATTTTAATGTTATTTAAGCTTGTGTAGAGAATGGTCATTGATCAATCATCGTAAAATCAAGTAAGCAAAAATTGATATTATCAGAGTTAAATTTATGCAATAAGCTCAAACAATTGCTAAATGTAAGATATGGATATTTCTGATTATATTATTAACACATACTGGGATTCAATAGTATTTGGTATAGATACTTTTGAAATTACTAAACCAGCAGAAGAGGTTTTTAGGTTTATTATCAATAATGGTAAAACTGGACACTACACAGTAAAAGTAAATCCCCTTTCATCAAAAAAGAAGTTACATGATTATGGCTTTTACTATTGTGATACATTAGTAGAGCCATACTGTCATGTCAAGAATTTTGTTGAGTTGAAAAATGATAATTTTTCTATTTATATCAATTTTTCAGCTAATATAGAAGAAATGGTTACAATTTGCCACGGAGCATTTCGCCATGGTAGATTTCATCGTGACTTTAGCTTAGATAAAAATCTTGCTGATATTAGGTATGACTTATGGCTAAAAGATCTTCATAAAAATCAATGCGTTTTTGGATTGATGGATGGTGATCAAGTAGCAGGTTTTTTTGGATTCGCCCATAATAAAATTGTTCTTCATGCGTTAAGTGAAGATTATAGGGGAAAAGGACTAGCTAAGTATTTCTGGAGTAGTGCCTGTCGAGAACTCTTTAGGCGAGGACATAAAGAGCTTTTTAGCTCAATATCAGTTTCTAACGTTCGAGTTATAAATCTTTATTCTTCTTTAGGGTTTAGGTTGAGAAATCCACTAGATGTCTACCATTTGAGAATTATGTAAGAAATTGATAAAATATCGCTATTAATGGTCGTCACTATTCCCGACGAATATATGACACTCAAGTAATCCTAAAATTCACTAGATGAAGATACCTTTTAACAAACCATTTGCTACAGGAAAAGAACTAGAGTATATCAGTCAAGCGATCGCGAACGGGCATTTGTCCGGCAATGGTGAATTTACCCAAAGATGTCATGCCAGCTTAGAAGCGGCAATCGGTTGCCAGAAGGCGTTTTTGACTCATTCCTGCACAGCTGCACTAGAAATGGCAGCTATCCTTGCTGATATCCAGCCAGGAGATGAAGTGATTATGCCGTCTTACACCTTTGTCTCTACTGCCAATGCCTTTGTGTTGCGGGGTGGTGTGCCAGTTTTCATTGATATACGCCCAGATACGTTGAATATTGACGAATCGAAGATCGAGTCGGCAATAACTGCTAAAACCAAAGCTATCGTTCCAGTGCATTATGCGGGCGTTGGTTGTGAGATGGATTCAATTATGGAGATTGCTCATCTCCACGATCTGCTAGTGATCGAAGATGCCGCGCAAGGGGTCGGTTCAGCATACAAGGGGCGATCACTCGGCAGCATTGGACATCTAGCGGCTGTCAGCTTCCACGAGACTAAGAATGTCATTTCTGGTGAAGGGGGGGCTTTGTTAGTCAATCATCCTGGATGGATTGAACAAGCTGAGATTATTTGGGAAAAGGGAACGAACCGCAACCAATTTTTTCGGGGACTGGTCGATAAATACACCTGGGTGGATATTGGCTCCTCGTATTTACCCAGTGAGTTAAATGCTGCGTTCCTCTGGGCACAGTTAGAAACAGCAGAGGCAATTACTCAGAAGAGACTCCTGATTTGGCAACAGTATCATCAAGCGTTTGCGGATTTGGAGGCTAAAGGCAAACTAAAACGCCCGATTATTCCAGATGAATGCCAGCATAACGCTCACATGTACTATATCCTGTTACCAGATATAAATATCCGCACTGCCCTAATTGAAAAACTAAAAATCTGCGGTGTCCATGCTGTATTTCACTACGTTCCTTTGCATTCCTCCCCAGCCGGTAGGAAATATACTCGCGCACAGGGAGACTTATCAAACACCGAAAATGTCAGTAGCCGTCTTTTGCGGCTACCTCTGTGGGTGAGCATGACTGAGTATGTTGTCAATCAAGTTATTGATTTAGTGTATGATACATTAGTTTGATATAAAAGAGTTTTGCTTGTCATAAGTATTCAGGGATGGAATTCACCAACTGCTCATGAATCAGATAAAGATTCCTGTTCTTGACCTAAAGCCTCAGTACCTTAGTATAAAGGAGGAGATTCAGACAGCAATTAACCGTGTACTTGAATCGGGTCAATTCATCATGGGACCGGATGTCAAGCTATTTGAGCAGGAGGTGGCTCAATACTTGGGAGTCGAACACGCGATCGCGGTTAACTCGGGTACGGATGCGCTGGTGATTGGTTTGCGGGCATTGGGTATTGGTGAGGGAGATGAGGTGATTACCACCCCTTTCTCTTTTTTTGCCACGGCTGAATCGATTAGTAATGTGGGGGCAATACCCGTTTTTGCTGATGTTGATCTAAGGAGCTATAACATTGACCCAGAAGCGATTAAAGCTA
>CAKZMA010001179.1 GCA_937127375.1 uncultured Coleofasciculus sp.
GGTTGAAAAATTAAGACTTTTTCCCACACCCTACAGCTAGTACAAGAAGGCAGAAGTCCGAAGGCAGAGGGGTTCTGGAACCTCATCCCTAATCTGATGAAGTAACCCTTCTGCTCTGTTCTGGCTGGTTGCGGCTGTGTCAGCTAGATGCATTGGGGTTTTTCCTAGAAAGTCTTTGCTCGCTATCGCTCGTATGGAAGCGATTACACTCTCACGGTATAAATTATGAGCGAAAATGTTCTCAAACTTCCCGTATACGACTTATACCAACAAGACTATCTGCCAACTGAAGTTGTGTACTATAATACCCTACTCCAGTATTTATATCCCGATGCTAAATTCGCCATCGGCGACGTGTCAGGATTTATTGAAAAAGAGGATAGTCCCGGCGCGATCGCGAGTCTGGAGAAGGGGTGGGAAACCTTCAAACTTTCTGGTGCAACGAACTCCCGCCGCTTGGGTCGGGCGATATTTGCCCAATCTGAAGAGGACTCAACTCCCGACCATTTTCTACGCTTACTGGGAAGCAATCGGGCGGCGGCTAATTATGGTAGTAACTTGACGACGGAATGTCAGCTAATTACTACCCTGACGCTGAGAATCCGTATCGTCGAGGATGGTAAATTCAGAACGGGGGATTGCCACGCCAAGGCATCGGCACTCTTGTTTAAGACTCTGGGACTGCAAGCCTATGTGCCGTTCCAATTCCGTGCTGTAGACCCCGACAAATGTTGGCTCACTAAAGGTACTATTGCCTACCTGCCTTCCTTAGACAGTGACCCGAATGGAGTATCCTTGGTTATCCCTCGCTCCTGCTTCAAGGGTAATAACCCCGGACGCAATGGCATCAGAGCGCCCAAAGCCCTGGTCTTTGGCGTGGTTCAACTGGCGCCCCGGAATCCGGGCAAACGCTGGGGAAGCGCTAACAGCAGCTATTCTTGTATCCAGTTCTTACCGTGGGACGCCGTTAAGCGTGATATTGTACCCGACACGCTCAAAGCTGTGCGGGAACTCAATGAATTAAGTAGCGATCGCACGCATCTGTTAGAATTCTTAACGGCTAAAGTCTCCGGCACTTCCACGCCCGAACTGCTACAAATTCTCCACCATGACACCCATAGTATCCTGACCACCCACCCGCGAGTCGTCAAGCACACCCTGGAATTGATGCGCGAGTACCTCGTGGGACTGGCAACGGGGGGAAGCCTTAAGTTTAACACCAGCATGACTATGCCCGACGAGCAACTCGAAGACGGGGAAGTCTGTATTCCTGGCATTCCTGATGGCACAGAGGTCGTGGGCTTCCGCTATCCCATGCGCTGGCGCTATGATTGGAAAGTCTGGGTCAACCGCGCCCTTGACCGCTGGCAGAACTTTGATGGGATTATTGCGGCATCAGAGAAAACGTGGCGTGAAATTGGGGGTGACTGTGATGGAGACCTGGTCTGTTGGAAACCAGCCCAAAGGCTTCCCAACGTGGCGGCTGCGATTAAGACCTTTGCTCAAGCACCACAACTGACCAAAGACAAGGAAATCCTGGATGGCAGTTTAGCGGAGATTACTGTTCGGGCAATGAGCAACAATGTGGGACTCATCTCCTACCTGATTGCCAAAGCCAATGCTATTGGTCGCTCCGATATTGTAGAGGAATTAGCTCAACAACTGCAAATTGAGGTCGATAGCCTCAAACACGCCGCCAAAGCTGACCCAACTGTGATCTCAAACGCCCAAAAAGCGATGGGATACAACCGCGTCCCCTGGCTGTCACACTACAGGAATCGCGATGTCTATGTGAAGACGCCGCTACCGGTCAACGAAGGGGCTACAGATACCATCTCTCAACTTGTAGGCGAGGTCAACCAACTGTTCATCCCGCCTCAGTTCCGGATGGCGAACTTGCGAACTTTCATCAACTTGTTTCCTGATAAAGTGCCTAACTCCTGGCTTGTAGCGGCACAACGACGGGTCGAAGAGTTCGCCCAGGATGTGCAAAGGGCTGTTGCTCCGGCTAAACCCTACAAAGAACGTAATCAAAGAGTCCCACGCACGGTACAGGACAAAATTGATGAGAATCTTAAGGGAGTAACTGACAAATACAGAAGCCTGTTGGATAACTGTAAAACACAGCAACAACGTCGCCAGGTTATTGCCGCCTTGTGGCAAGTCCAGCACCGTAATAATACCACGAAACGTTCCACCGCCCTCGTCTTCTTGGTCGGACTGCCCTTTATCCTCGATGTCCTAGACAACCCACCTATTCACACCTTCAAGCTGATTGGACTCAAGGGTTCTGACTATCCCGACACCTTATTCAAGGGGGAAACACTCCAAGTTAAGGTGGATTCGGATTCGCGCTTTGGTAACTATCTGGTTGCCCGGGATACATCGGGTAAGGTTCTGGGAACGTTCACGGAGATTGATGGGATACCCGTTAATCTCGGTCAAGAATTCCGGCTGAAACTCTACACCCGATTCTCTAAAGCTAACAAACCAACTCGAATTGACGCTTTTGTTATCGGGAAGTCTGCGGCTTAATTACCCAATAGCCTCCATAACTGGGGGCTGATTTTTTTTAGGATTCAATTCAGCATGACTCAATTCTACCAGTATAAATTGAATCTTTTTCCTGAAGCTTCACGGCAAGATAATATAATCGGTCTAGAGAACCAAGGATTGAATCAGGCAATAGGTCTTTTTCAACAATCCCCCCGATTTGGATTTGACCTAGAAACTTTTTCTCGGGCATCCACTCCAGCAATTGCACCGGAAACGGGAGAGATTCGCTTAATTCAGATAGCTATAGAACAACCCGCGGTCCAAGTAATAGTAATAGATTTGGGGTGGACGGCAAAAGAACGCTCACGGATTCATCAGAAATTAGAGTCTCTGGGGTTCTGGACAACGCTTCAAGAACGATTAGCGAATCCCCAGGTTGAAGTGGTTGGACATTCCCTGGATTTTGAGCAGCGATGGATGTTGGCTAAGTATAATTTTCCCATCCGTAACCTCCGAGATACTAAACTTATGTCCCAAGTTTACTGGGCTGGACTAGACCCTTGGTTGTTAAAACAGCACGGGAAACCCCACAGTTTAGAAAGTGTTTGTTTGCGACTGGGAATCTCTATCGATAAATCCCGACAAACCTCTGACTGGGGTTGGGGGGATTTAGGCAATGGGCAATTGAGTAATAATCAATTCAATTATGCTGCCAATGATGCTTCTATTACGCTTAAGGTACATGATTTATTAGAGCCTCGGCTCAAAGAAATTGGGGTTTGGACTAGCTATTTAATCGAGTGTGCCGCGTCACCGGCTTTTGCTCAAATGTCTCACTACGGGATGCCTGTGGATGAAGGGGTGTTGGCTGATGTCACTGTTGCTTACGAGGCGGCTTATCAATCGTTGGTGGAGCAACTGGGTGGAACGTTTTCTGAGTGTCTTCCTCATCTTTATTCACCGAAGAAGTTAATTGCTCTGATCAATAGAAGGTTTCGGGTTACGCTCAAATCAGCTAATGTTGATGATTTAAGTAAGTTCTGGGGGATTCCCGAAGTACGTTTAATTAGCGTTATCAAGACAACTAAAACCTATGTTGCTTATCTACATTCTATTCAGGCTCAAGTAAGAAATGGCTTCGTTAGAGGAAAGTATACCCAAATCAATCGCAAGGGATTTGGTCGCAGTAGCTGTTCTGAACCGAATTTACAGAATCCTCCTTCACCGACTACATTTCCTCCTGAGTTAACGCCCTACAATTTGCCACCTATTCGCTCGGTATTCCGCACTCATTCAGGATGTATTGGTGTTTGGTGTGATGCGTCTAAGCTTCATGCTAGAGTGGCAACTCAAGCGTCACTTGACCCGGAGTTAATTGCCCGATTTAATAGCCCTCACGGGGATATTTTTTGCACAATTGCTGAGAAATTATCCCAGTTGGAGGGTATGGGGTCGGATTGGACTGAAGAGAATATTAGGCGATGGACGTTAGATAAACACCACGCCAATTATGCACAGGCTTCTCGTTTACGAGCTATGTCTAAGTCGGTTCACTATGGGTCGCAGAATCTGCAAGGATGGCGCACGTTGCAAAAGACAATCCGGACTAAATCTGGAATTGTTTTATCGGATGAGAGTGCGAAAAATTCGATTAAAGCTTGGAGGCAAAC
>CAKZMA010001180.1 GCA_937127375.1 uncultured Coleofasciculus sp.
AACAGGAGGGAATTGGAATCCCTTTCCAAAAGAGGGAACCGGATCAATTTTCCCCAATCACCGCTTGTGCGGCGGTTGTCGTATAGGAATCTCAACCACAAACTCAGCCCCTTGTTCAGGGGTCGAATTACACCACAGCTTACCGCCATGTTTTTCAACAACAATTTGGTAACTAACCGCCAACCCTAAACCTGTCCCTAATCCTACAGGTTTTGTCGTAAAAAATGGGTCAAATAGCCGTTTTTGGGTCTGCGGACTCATCCCGATTCCATTATCCGCAATGCGGATAAAAACATAAGGATTGTCCGGTTGAGAATTATCCATTTCTCCGCTGGAGTGTTCCTCGGTTAAACCATCCGTTATTGAGGGGTGTGTGGAGTCCGTTTGACTAAGACCTGTACGAATCGTAATCGTTGGTGAAAATAAGACAGTATCCTTGGAAAACTCTGCCTCAGTTTGAGACGAATCGCAATTTTCCTTGTCCTCGATCGCGTCAATCGCATTCGTCAAAATATTCATGAAAACTTGATTTAACTGTCCGGGCCAACAATCGACTGGGGGTAAATTTTCATACTCTTTAATCACACAGATTCCTGCTGCTCCCGGATTCCCCTTGAGTCGATATTGCAAAATCATCAAAGCACTTTCAATACCCGAATGAATATCTATTTTCTTGCGCCCTGACTCATCTAAACGAGAAAATGTCCGCAACGATTGCACAATTTCCCGAATCCGTTCAGCCCCGACTTTCATTGAATATTGAAGTTTAGCAAAATCGGTCAAAATAAAGTCCAAATCGATGCTATCCATCCGCTCTTTAATAACGGCTTGAGGATTAGGATAAGCGGTGCGGTAAAGTTGCACCAGCGCTATGAGGTCTTGGTAATATTCTTGGGCATAAATGAGATTGCCATAAATAAAATTGACAGGATTATTGATTTCGTGAGCAATACCTGCCACAAGCTGACCCAAACTGGACATTTTTTCGCTTTGGATCAACTGGGATTGGGTGCGCTGCAAGTCGTGGAGTGTTTTTGATAATTGGGCGGCTTGTTTACGGGCGTGTTCTGTGGCTCGACAGCTAGCGGCGTAAAGTTCAGCCTGTTGGAGCGCCATGAGCAGTTGACTAATCACCGCTTGCAGGAGTTTAACTTCGCTATCTGTCCAAGGGCGAGTCTCCTGAGTGTGGCTGCAACTAATAATCCCGGTGATTCCCGACGGGGTTTCCAGGGGGATAAGCAAGAGAGACTGATAGTCGAGCGATCGCATAAATTCCTGCAATAATGGATCGCTCACCGTTTCAACGGTATCAATCCGCACAATGTCCAGATGCAATATCTGCTGGGTGAGAACGGCATTGGTATCCGCCCAATAGCAGTCTGTCAAATCGGGAAGCTGAGACTCTCGATCTTCTGTGACAACTTTCCAATAAGCCGGCGTCTGCTCAGTATGATATCGGATAAACTGACAGCGATCGATTCGCAATAGCTGGCGGATTTCCAGTACCGTTTTTTCCAGAATCGTATCTACGTCTAAACTGTTGCGGATTTGCGTCGAGAGGCGATTGAGCAAGGCTTCGCGGCGAGATTTTTCGCGCCAGGGTTCTTCTGGCTGCAACGCCGATTCAGCCGTTTGACGGGCGCTCATATCTTGAACGACGAGCAAAAAGTATTTCGGATCTCCTTGAGGCGTTCGCACTAAGGATAGGGTAATTTGCACCCAGACAATGCTGCCATCTCGGTGTCGGTAGCGTTTTTGTTGGCAGTGACAGTCTAGAGTCCCCGCTAAGAGTAACTCCATTATCGCGCGATCGCTTGCCCAGTCATCAGGGTGAGTTAGGTCTTGCCAGGTGCGGGTGAGAACTTGTTCACGGGTATAACCAACGATTTGACAAAATTTGGGGTTGACCTGGATGACTTTGCCATCCGTCGATACGTGTTTGATGCCAACTGTCGCTTGCTCAAAGCTAGCGCGGAAGCGGTCTTCACGTTCATTTAGCTGTGCCTCAACAGGTCTGGGTGGAGTGTCCACAACAGAGGTTCTAGCTGTATTGGGTCGGGTGGGATTGGAATGAAACAAGGGTTTTGAGTTAACGCTAAACTCAGTTAACGTGCCGTCAGGTTTTTGAATGCTCATGATAACATTCAGGAGATGGAAACGTTTTCGATTGAGACGGCGGAGGTGCCGAAATGTCAAGATGCAGGGGAGCACAGGTGTAGGGGAAGGATGTCAACGCTTGTACTCTGATAACACTTTCTTTATAGTTGTTTAGATTAGTAGCCCAGTAATCGCACTCCAGAACATCCGGTATAATATTACACTTTTTCATAGTAGCCATTAATTGTTTGTAATCGTAATTTCTCCAAGCTCCTATTTTCCAGGTAAACATTAACCAATGATCCAAACTCCTACCAACTGGTCTAACCTGCTGCAACAGATCCTCGACAGACAATCATTATCCCGTGAGCAAGCCGCACAACTGATGCAGGGATGGCTCAACGAGGACATTCCGCCAGTGTTATCGGGGGCGATTCTGGCTGCGATTCAGGCAAAAGGAGTCTCTCCCTCGGAATTGGCAGGAATGGCTCAAGTCTTGCAGGAGCAATCCTTACAGCAGGACGCCATTGACCATAAAACACCAGTTATTGATACCTGTGGCACAGGCGGCGATGGTGCATCCACCTTTAATATATCGACGGCTGTAGCTTTTGTCGCGGCGGCGGCTGGTGTACGGGTTGCCAAACATGGGAATCGCTCAGCCTCCTCGAAAGTGGGTTCAGCCGATGTTTTAGAGGCGTTGGGCGTCAATTTATCTGCCCCACCAGAAAAAGTCCAGTCCGCTTTGGATGAGGTGGGAGTCACGTTTTTGTTTGCCCGGGGATGGCATCCCGCCATGAAAGCGGTAGCCCCATTGCGACAAACTTTGAAGGTGCGGACGGTATTTAATCTGTTAGGACCTCTAGTCAATCCATTGCGCCCCACAGGTCAAGTGATTGGCGTATTTGACGCTAACGTCGTATCAACAGTTGCCCATGCGTTAAAACAAATGGGAATTGATCAGGGAATTGTCCTACATGGACGAGAAAACCTAGATGAAGCGGGATTGGCTGACGAAACCGACTTGGCACTTTTATCTGATGGTGGGGTGCGACTGTCTACGCTAAATCCGCAACAGTTGGGCTTAACGTCAGCACCAACAGGCGCGTTGCGTGGCGGCTATGTGGCGGACAATGTGGACATTTTAACGAATGTTTTACAGGGGAAAGGAACCGCCGCCCAACAGGATGTGGTGGCGTTAAATACTTCCTTAGCGCTGCAAGTGGCTGGGGTTGTGGCGTTGGAGGATCACCAAGCTGGGATTGAACAGGCAAAGGATATTCTCAAAAGTGGGGCGGCTTGGTCGAAATTGGAACAACTGATACAGTTCTTGCAAAATTAGGGTAAGTGGTTAACGCATTTTCTTGCCCTTGCCATAATGGGTAAATTGCACAGTTGATCAAGCTATTTGCTGGTGCGGTTATTCTCCTGTAGGGGCGACCCGCTTGCATTAATTAACAATGGTGTCCACTCAATTTGTTCGGGTCGCCCTTTACTCAAATTGTTACCGTGAATAGGCTCGCATCCCTGACTACGAACGATGGAGCGATCGCGATGAGCAATATCACGTTCAAGATTATCGACTATACGACATATTCAGCCGATATTAAAGGGGTGAGACGCTCGGTTTTTCACATTGAACAAGGTGTTGATCCAAGTTTGGATTTGGATGGCAAAGATGAAACCGCTGATCATATTCTGGCGTATGTCGAGAGTCAGGCTGTGGGAACCGTCAGGGTGAGATATTTGGATCATCAAACGGCTAAAATTGAACGCCTCGCTGTTTTATCTGATTTCCGAGGACAAGGAATCGGTAAGCTATTGATGGAAAAAGCTCTAGATATTGCTGCCAAAAAGCAAATCAATACAGTGGTTATTCACGCTCAAGATTATGTGAAATCTCTTTATCTAAAACTTGGCTTTTTACCAGAGGGAGAGAGATTTGAAGAAGCGGGTATTTCTCATGTTAAGATGATCAAATCACTTAAGTCTTAAGATTTAACCTTGAATCGGATGGATTAGCCTTGCACCTAAAAACTGTAAATTCACGCTGATATAGGGCGACCCGAGCAAATTGAATGGCTTCTAATTGTTCATGAAAAAGAAGCGGGTCGCCCCTACAAGCCCCCAGGGAGGAGCGTTAATTTATCAACTATTCTTCCCTTGTTTCCCACTCTAGCACATCTTGGAGTTGGGATACTAATCGAGGTAGATCATCTTGAATGGTTTGTTTCCTGAAATCAAATCAGTCGTGTCGGCGTGTCCACTTGCTATCGATAGTTTAACCAAACAGAGCTTGTGCCAGTAGCACAAGCTAAGTGACCAGTTTGATAGGTTGGGATGGAAGGATAGATAGTACCTGGATTGTTTGCTTGACATAAAATTGCCGATAGTTCTACTCTAGTTCTCTCTCGATGGATGCCATTTGAGACAAATCCTACATAGCTTCTCAGGTTTTCTTGGCGAGATATTGCATAGTTTACGACAATTTGATTAGAAGATGAAGAGATAGAATCTTGATTGATTTCATCCTTCAACATCCAATCAAATATTTGCTTTTCGGTGAGAGTTTCAGGGGGTAAATTATTAACAGTATATGGATAAGTATAATAGGTGTAATTATCTGTTTCTGTTTTAATGCCAAGTTCTAATTTTTCAAGCGAATTAGAAAATTTCTTGTACTTCATATAATAGAACGTCTGGGCGCGATTCATTGCTCTTAAGTATGTCTTTGCTTCCAATTCATTTGTCGCTTTAAATTGTTGATTCTTTAAAAAAAATGCGATGGAGAAATAAATGCTAATTCCTCCAGCAATAAATGCGATTAAAACAGCAAAAACACTCAAAACAGTAACCGGGCTAATCGACGGTTGACTCGTCGTCAAAGCTTCAGGAGCAACCGCTGCTGTCAATGACTCTAACCCTTGACGAGCGCTACTAAATCGTTGTTCTGTAGCTGGGTCAATTAATTTGTCTAACCAATAGCTAAATCGGGGATTAAGGCTCACTCGATCAGCAAATTGTAAACGTAAATTATGCTGAGGTAAATCAGCCGGAGCCACACCTGTGGCAAGATGAATTAAGGTGGCTCCCAA
>CAKZMA010001181.1 GCA_937127375.1 uncultured Coleofasciculus sp.
AAATCAAGGTAGGGGAGTTGGTTTGGCATTCTCCTATTTTAGGACGCGATCGCACTCTTTACCTGAAATAGAACGACTCAAAAAATGAGAGGAAATTCATAGTTAATTCAGCTTGGGATAAGACAAAGATCAAAGCCGTGATCGCAAAAGCAAGAGAAGCCGCAGACATTGCTAATGTTGTTGAACCGAGGGCGGAATCGGCGTATTATGACCAAAGTCGCGATCGCGTGGTAATTAATTTGAAGAGTGGGGCGACGTTTAGCTTTCCCCCAGCATTAGCGCAAGGGTTAGCCGATGCTTCTCCAGAGGATTTGGCTGAGGTTGAAGTGACGCCATCGGGGGATGGGTTGCATTGGGAGAAGCTGGATGCGGATTTTAGTGTTCCGGCGCTTTTGGCTGGTGTGTTTGGCACGGCGGCGTGGATGGCTCAGGTTAAGATGAAGGTAAGTTAGGGTGCGATGTTCGTAGTAAGCACTTTAGTGCTTGGAAATAGAGCATTTTAAGCCACTCGCATTGGCTACTACAAACTCATTTAGACATGAGCGGCTTCTATGGCTTGTTCAGCCGCGATCGCATGATCAATTTCTTCACGGTGGGCGTGGTAAAATGCTAGGGCTGCATCGATTTGTTCTGCATTCAAGTCATACTCAGCGGCTATCTGATTTGAGGATAAACCCCATTGTTGAGCCGCAATGACTATTGTTTGAACTCGTAGATTAGTCCCCCGCAAAATCGGTATAAGCTGACCGCTAGCACTGTTACGATAGGTAACATGAGCAGATGTTGGGTCGTTACGTTGTGCGTTCAGGTAATTTACCTTTTCTGCGATCGCGTCCAAAATAAAGGCTTCTAGAGGAATACCTTGCTGAGAAGCCAAGTTTTCGGCTTTTTGCTTTAATTCATTGGGTAAGTTTAGCGAGTAAGATGTCATTGATTGCTATAACAGATACATTTCTAGACATATCCTATCAATTGAGTCAGGATTAGAGTTCCTTTATCAGGGACAAATGAATGCCTTGTAGTAGCGTGGCACATTTAATATAGAGCGCGATCGCTATCCCTTCTCCCCATGTTTCCTTAGGAATGGGGGTTAGTGAGGATGCGATCGCTACCTTGTATAAGCTAGCCGTTTTATGCAATGGTATATTGACTTGGCTTCTTCAGCTAGTTAACTGGATAGTATTTAATCAAAGCGACGGCGGAAATCATCGGCGATGGTATCTCCTGCTGCTGTCACCAGTTTTCCGACAATGGGATGAATAATTACGCTAGTCACTGAACCAGCCAGCACTGGCAGCTTTTTGACAAACCAGTTTTTGACATATTCCATCGTTGATAAATCGGGTTCTGTGGCGGTGACTGCTTCTTTCAGTTCCTCTACCCGCTCTATAGCAGCATCCTTTTTTTCTGCAGGAGCTTGGGCTTCGATCTGCGTTTTGAGACTGTCGATCATCTGCTGTAGTTGAGCTAAGTCAGACCTTGTTACCTCTGGCTGAGTCTTGCCAATATTTTGATCATGGCTAATATTATTAAAATTTTGCCCGACACCTACTTGTCCACCAATGTTGTTGTCAATATTAGCGGTATAGGTTTCACTAGATTTGTTTTGCTCGTTCATCTTATTCTCCTTGCTAGGATACTATTCTAGTCAAATGGACTGATCTGCTTTCGAGTAAACCTCACAGTCTGCATCCAATTCGTCTCTTTCCCAGAAGTCTTGGATCAAACAGATATATGCTTCGTTTTCATTATTTAAGCTAGAATTAAATGTGACCTCCTTTTCGCCTATTTTTACAAACCCTCGGAAGGGAATTTCAACTGACGATGCACAGCGCTTTTTCAGCACTACATGCACATTAATTTGCAAAAATTTTCCATCAGGAGGTAAATCATACCAATTCTGTTCTTTAAGCTCAAAACTAGCTTTTTCAACAGGATTTGTACTTATATTCTCGCACTGATCGTTTGCACTAACATCTTTGACAATTTTATTACTCCTTGTTCTGTATAGCATTTCTTCTTCAGATTGTGGCTCTTCCTGATACGCCTTTACAATTACTAAATCAAGATCGTCAGCCGTATCCCATTCCAATTGAACTTGCGATTTTATAATATCACTTGGGTTGGTTGGGTCTGTGCTTAGCGGAGATGATGGTGGTGAGGGAGTTTCGGTAGTCTGTTGTTCTGGAATCGGCTCTGGATTTGGGTTCCCCTGTTGAGGCTGATTTAAGAAAGATGCAACCCCTATTCCACCTAGCACTAGAGGTACAAGAGCAGTTACTTTAAGTAATGTTGGTAGAAAAGTAATATTTTGGAGAAAACCAATATTATGTAGATGACTGATATAATGGGGAGTACTTGTCTCGGGCAAATGAGTTTGAGAAGATGGGGGTTCGGAGTCAGGTATTGGAGATGTACTCAAAAGAAGATTTAGATTATTACGGGTCAGTGTAGCTCCAATCTGGTCTCCCAAAGATTCCCTGATCTCAAGTGCCTGATTTAGATAAGTTTGGGCAATGGCACTCTCTTCTAAGCAAAGGCTGCGGGTACCTAATTGATGTAGTGTCCAAGCTTCTGCTGCTTGATCTCCTAGCGATCGCGCTGCCTGTAGGCTCCATTGCATCGCTTGATTCCACTTGTCCCATTGTCCGCTTAGTGCTAAAGCTCCCTCGACTATTGTGACTAAAGGCAGAGTATCTGTCCAACGTTGAGTTTTAACAGTCCACTCTAAAATCTGTAGGAGTACATCGCTCTCTGCCAACAACTCATTAGGAGCTGGTTGATTGTGAGCCGCCCAAGTCCTGAAGTAAGTCAGCGCCTTCTCTAACCAACCTGTTAAGTCCCAACGTTGTTGCAAAAGTTCAACCAGATTACTGCTTAAGCTGTAACGAGTTCCATCACTTTGCACAAGATGGCGCTCCTGTAATTTCTTCAGGATGGAATCAATCTGGGAAATGTGGGTTAAGGCAGCTGCTTGCCTAATCAGCATAGCTACACCTGCCAGAGCTGCTAACAGCGCCAATACACGCTTGTCTGGTTCTGGCAATGACTCCAATAGCTGTGCTAGTAGTTCTTTGGGAGAAGTAGCAGACTGCACTTGGCGAGCCACTGATACCAAATCTCGGTTATCCTTTCCTACCCAAGCTACTGTTTGGAGCAGCTCTAGGGGATGACCATTCAGCGCTTTACAGATAGCTTCAGCCGCCGGAAGCTCCTCTGAAGTTAAAGATCTTCCCAATTCCCGCTTTAGTAAAGCCAAGGCGTCATCAAGAGGAAGTCCTTGGAGAGCTTCAACTTTTCCTTCTCCCCAAAGACAACGCTCTGGTGAAGCCAGCAAGAAAGTCAAGTCCGGCGCAACGTTCAGTAGGTCTACTACTTCGTCACGGCTCAGTTGCACCTCATCTAATAGAATGAGAGCTTTCTTACTCTGCAAGTTCTGTTGGATTTGGGAATAGGTAGGTTTAAAGGGAACATCGCTCTCGTAGAAAGCCTCAAAGAGAGACTGAAGTAAGTCTGCTAGAGTTTGCTTACGAGCTAAAAGATAAACAATTCCATCTGGGAAAATTTGAGCTATTTGAGGATGATTTGCCAAATAACGCAGGAGGGTGGTTTTTCCTACTCCTGCTTCAGCGTAGAATTCTACGGGTAAAGCCGATTTAAGCGTAGCCATCGCGTCCTCAATCTCTAATTTCCGACCCAGGATATCTGGAAAGGGACGGGGAAGCATAAGAACTGGAGTAGATCGAAGATGCGGGCAAGGTTGCTGCTCTGGTAGAGCTAATTTAACTTCGCCACCATGGATCGAGCCAATTTGGAGAAAGTATTTTCCAACAGCTACCTGACCCCTGTTTTCTTTAACGTTAGCCTCAAAATTGTTATTAGGGCTAGGATGAGACACTGAGATAGCCTGATTAACTATATCAATTTCTTGCTGCCAATTTGGAGAGGTTTGTCCTTGTTGAACTCCAGAAATTCTTACTTTTTTTATCGACTCACACCCTAAACTTGCCACTTTTTCCTTGATTAAGGGAACAAGAGCTTGCTGATCGGGGCATTGAACCGATACTAGAGAAATATATAAATAACCATTTTTCCAATTGAAGCCCACTTTTGCCGTTATGCCCTGGGGTGGCATAGCCTCGTTAATCAGGGATTCAATCGCTTTCAACTTACCCTGCTTTGCTAATTCTAGGAGGTTGTTTGAAGTCATAACTACCGTTATATGTCCAAATTTTTATCTTGGAATATACTGCTTATTTTACCGATTAAAAAGCTAATTTTTATAGTCATATTTTAGTAATTGTTTCAGTAGCATTTGGCAAATCAGGAGTAAGCTTACACCCCTGTTCTATAGAAAAAAATATTTTCTATAGCGGTTCCTAAGTGCTGATGGTACACCCAATTTTAGGGGCGCTGTAGGGGCGCAATCATTGTGTCCCCATCAGTACTCATCCATTTGAAAAACACTACACATCTGAGAAAAATAGCTAAGTTGCGCTAATCCTTCCTCTGCTCTCAAATACTCCTATCTGGTATTGTTATCATTCAATTTAACATCATTAAAATCCAAATGAACAGCAATTTTTATTAAAAAAATGTAAATTTTCTTGAAGTTACTTATTTTACTTTTTTCAATATAGATAGTCTAACGTTCAATTTCTTTGACAATTGGTAAAAATCCTTCCTGGCTCGGGAAAATCTGAAGATATCAGCGATCTCGTCTACTCCCCAATACTCCCATCTGGCATCCTCGCCCCCTCCAAATTTACATCACTCAAATCCGCTTTATCCAAATTCGCCCCCGTCAAATCTGCCTCCCTTAAATCCGCGCCACTCAAACTCGCCCCCACTAACTCCGCCCCCACTAACTCCGCCCCCCTTAAATCCGCATTCCCCAACTTTGCCCAACTCAAATCCGCCCCCCGTAACCGCGCCTGCTTCAAACTTGCCCCCACTAACTTCGCCTTGCGTAAACTCGCCCCACTCAAGTCAACTTCACTCAAATCCGCAATCACCAACTTTGCCCCATCTAACTGCGCCTGCTGTAAATTTGCCCCCCGCAACATCGCGCTAATTAAATTAGCATTCCGTAAATCCGCCCCCGCTAACTGCGCCCCGGCTAACTCCGCATTCTGAAAATTTCTCCCGCCACTCTGATAGCGCGATCGCATTTCCCCAACATCGGTTACAC
>CAKZMA010001182.1 GCA_937127375.1 uncultured Coleofasciculus sp.
GCTTCCCTTAACCGAACAGGATTGATCTGACGTCCTCCTCCCTCATCGGGATTTTAGTATAAAATGTTACTCAACTCGTTTCCCCTACTTTCTCCATTAGACGAAAATAAGAGAATAGGGATATAAGAGAAGAACGGGAACTCTTGAATGTACATCTATCGCACCTCTGGGTTTAATGAGAAAGCAGAACGCTATGGAATTGGCGATCGCATCGATGATCTGTGTACTCAACTGCAAACTCAACGACTCGATCAAGTGCAATCCCGGTTTGAGCGAGTATATCCTTATCTGAAGCGCCGCATCCTCAACCGCCGCCTGATTGGTCGTATCCTGCATCTGGATAATCAGCAACTCTTGTGCTTCGTTGATATCTTTAAACGGGGTGATCACGACTATGAACAGTTTCTCGAATCCCCCCTTGATTATGGTCGCACCCATCTGGAATCCCAACTCGACTTGCAACAGATTCGCGATTGGCTAACCCAAGCCCAATCTCAGCAACAGGCGGTTGAACCGTTACCTGAACTCCCGCAACGCTTGCGCCCTTGGCTTGAACCGCCGGGATGGGAACGGGATATTGTCCCCGATGATTGGGTGATCTATGAAAGTGAAGAATGGGTGAGACAGTTTACCACGGTTAAACTGCAAGAGGCGTGGAAAACCTATTATCAGATTATTTCCCAGATTAATACCAATACGGCTACATCTACAGGAAATGGCAATGGTCATCGTACCGCCATCCCAACCGATAGCTTCGCCGAAACCCTGATCGTTTCCCGTAAACCCCAGCTTCCCGAAAATGTCAAGCTCTGGAGTGAAAACAATTGTTACGTTCTCTACAGCCAGATTGAAACCACCGACGCCAGTGTTCGCGGTGTCCTATTTCTCTTAGCCGCCTTTGATCATCCCCCCTCCAGCGCCGAGATTCGGGACGTGGGAGTGCGAACCACCCTATTTAATGGTGCAAACAGCCCCAACCGCTTATCCCAACCCCTAACCATCCACGAATTAACCCCCTTCGCCCGTCGTTCCTATCCCGCTTACCTCTTAGCCGATGACGAAAGTTGGCTGGCGATTGAACGGGGGAGAGAGGCAAATCTCGCCCTTTCCCCAGAAGAAGAGGAGATTCTGCAATCGGTGTCTTGCGCTACCCCCGAAACCGACTCACTCCCCCTATTTATTAATGGACGGGCGGGTAGTGGCAAGTCCACGATGCTAATTTATCTGTTTGCCGACTACTGCTACCGTAAATACTACACCCCCCAAGGACATCGCCGTCCCGAACCGCTTCCGGGTAAACCCCTGTTTCTTACCTACAATGAACGGTTATTAGACATTGCCCGAGATGGAGTTAACCGACTCCTGCGTTCTCACCACCGCTTTGTCGCTGAACGCAGTCCCGGCGATCACATTCCCAATTGCGATCGCTATTTTCAACCCTTCGGTAAATTTCTGTTAAGCTTACTCCCCCCCCAGGAACGAGAACGGTTTAATCCAGACCACTATATTTCCTTCCATCGGTTTAAGCAACTGTATCAGGGAACCAGTCTCGAACCCGCCCTTGCTAAACTGATCTTGCATCTTCCCCAATCCCGCCGCTATTCTCCAGAAATTTGTTGGCACATTATCCGCAGTTTTATCAAAGGCTATGGTCAATCGGACGACATGACACCGGACGACTATCAGCAGGACGTGCCTCGCAAAGAACGCACGATTGATGGGGAGAAATTTCAGGGAATATATGAGACCATTTGGCAACATTGGTATCAGTATCTAACCACTGAACTGGGATATTGGGATGACCAAGATTTAATTGCCAGAGTCTTGGAATTGAAGTGTTATCATCCCCACTATACCGCTATCTTTTGCGATGAAGCCCAAGACTTTACTCGCCTAGAGTTACAGCTAATTATGCGGTTGTCTCTGTTTTCCCAGTACCATTTGGGATACCAACCGATTCCGAGTTTACCCTTTGCCTTTGCGGGTGATCCGTTTCAAACCTTAAACCCCACCGGATTCCATTGGTCTAGCACCCAAGCCGCGTTTAATGCCGAAGTGATTACCGCCCTTGATCCGGCGGATCAGTTAAAGTTGACGGTTAATTTTCAGGAATTATCTTATAATTATCGGTCGAGTCTATCTATTGTTCAATTCACCAATTTAATTCAGCTTTGGCGTCACGTTCTGTTTGAGATTCCCGAACTCCAACCCCAAACCGCATGGCATCCGGGTGATTTTCCTGAACCGCAACTGTTTATTCTCAATCAGACTATTAGTGCCGAGGAATTAATCACTTATATCAAAGATACGATTATCATTGTTCCCTGTGAGGAAGGGGAGGAATTGGCGTATGCCCAAACCGATGAAGTATTATCTCAAATCTTTGGGCAGTTGGATCAGAGGGAACAGGGAACAGGGAACAGGGAACAGGAAAGTTCTAGGGAACAGGGAACAGGGAACAGGGAACCGGGAACAGAGGAGATGAGGGAATTAACTCCACACTCCACACTATCCCCAGAACCCTTAAAAAATGTTTTAAGCGCTATTACTGCCAAGGGATTGGAATTTAAACGGGTAATTTTGTATAAATTTGGTGAAGAGTGTAGCGATAATGTCTGGAACCTACAAGGCGTTGACCAAAAAGTTAAGGTTGAATACTTTTTCAATAAACTCTACGTCGCCGCTAGTCGGGCAACGGATTATTTATTTATTGTCGATTCAGACACAGGAAACCGTCAACTGTGGAACTATGCCAGTGATGAAGCTTTGTTACAGGCAATGTTAGGACATGCTAAACAGAAAGCCTGTTGGCAAGATAATGTGAAAACCCTAGCACCGGGTATGCCGAATATGGTAGAGACAATGCGTGAGGATGACCCGGGTGCGATCGCGCAAGAATTTCAGCTTAAAGGATTACACGCAGAGAATCCCAGTTTACTACGCCGAGCCAAACAATTCTATCGGGATTTAGGGGATATCACTCAAGCCAACTCTTGTCAGGCGTGGGCGCTGAAGTTTGAGAGGCAGTATCGAGACGCGGGTCATTGTTTCCTGGAGTTAGGGGAATCGGATCAGGCGTGGGATTGCTTCTGGCAGGGGCTATGCTGGTCAGAATTGGTGGCTTGGTATGATTCGCACCCCCACCATCAATCAGCGCCTGAGGGCATTCTGGCACGGTTTATGGTGACACCTGCGGATGATTTAGCCGCGCTGAATAGTTTTACTCAGTATATTATCAGTCATGAATCATTGGTTATTCAGGGAAATCAACAGGTTAATCAGCAAAAACAATGGCAGCAAGGAATTAAGGACTATGCCCGTCGCATTGAAACCCTTGCCAATGATTCCTCAATACCCTCATCACAATGGCAGCAGTTTGGCGAAGCTTTAGCTATCTTAACCTCAATGGGTTATCCAGAACTAAAGGTGCAAGCAGGAACCTGTTTTTATCGCGCCCAAAATTATGATCAAGCGATACAGTATTGGGACGAAAGTAATGCGACTCAACTCCCAGATTATCATCGGGCAAAAGCCTTTACTGTCGGTATGCCAGAGGGATTAGCGCATTTGGCAAAAGCAGGGGAAGCTGATCAGATTATCCACCAATGGCGGCAAGCTAGCAAACCGCGCGATCGCAAATGGCTGCGCTATGTCGCCCAGGCGTTAGAAACGAAGCAGGAATACCAACAAGCCTGCGTGGTTTATGTGGGGTTGGATGACTTAGCCAAAGTCAAAGACTGTTTTCGACTGGCGACGCGGGATGGGATCAGAATCAAGCTACTACGGCTACTGTTCCGTTATTTCTTCCGCCAGAAATACTGGCAAGACGCCCTGGAATTGCTAGAAACCAATTTACCCAATGTCATTGGTTCAACCCAGGAAAAAGCCGCGTTAAATTTCGACATTGTTTATGAACTAGCAGGTTCAGAATTAATCCCCCAAAACTTGAGCAAAGAGCAACGCCAACACTATGAACAATTTATGAAAGAGGAGGTTTTATCCAATTCCGACTGGCAAGATTACCTGTTGATGCCACAGATAGGAATTGCTCTGGAAAAAATTGGAATATTGGTAGAAACTTTAGCATTTTACGAACAATTTGTCAACGACACTAACCTACAACAGCGTCAATTTGCCCGAGAACGTTGGATAGGGACGAAGAAAAAACAAGTGGATTATGTGACGAATCAGGGAAAGCTGAGGAAAGCAGCAAAATTGCAGTCAAATTTGATTAAAAAAGCACAGCAGTGGGCAATGAATCCCGATGGTATCTCTGTGATTCCCCCATTAGCGCCAATAGAACGTCCTTTGACAGATAAGGGAGTTAACTCAAAACCTAGTCAGGGCGGGTTTGGCACAAACGTTACTATCAATAGCGAAAAGCAAATTCCATTACCCGCCCCTACACACTCAATACTTCCCCAATCCCCTAAAACTGAGCAACTCACAATTACTGGATTACCCCCGGAAATAAGAGTAGAGGAATTCGAGAATGGGGTAATCGGATTCACGGTGCGTCACTTGGCAATTAAGGTAATGAAATCAATCCATCACATCTTAATTACTGATATTCTCAGTAATCGAGAGGTACGTGTGGATTGGGCAAAATGCCAGGTGAATTTAGGAGATGCGACGGTGGAAGCTAGGGAGAGTCAACAGTTATCCTTTACGCTGGTTGCCAGTGGTTATCGGGGTGTTCTATTCTGTAATCAGCCAGAACCGCGACTGGAATTGGAGATTCAGGGGTGT
>CAKZMA010001183.1 GCA_937127375.1 uncultured Coleofasciculus sp.
CTGTGATGTTTTTCAACAATATTGCGGACAATAGAAAGACCTAAACCCGTCCCTTCCAGGGTATGAACTCGATTCTCGACGCGGAAAAAGCGATCAAAAATGTTTTCTTGATCCTCCCAATCAATCCCAATACCTGTATCAGAAATTTCCACGCGAACTTGGGGAATTTCATCCGGATGATGGGAATTGGGTTCTAGGGGATAGGCACGAATCACTACTCGTCCACCGGATTCGGTGAATTTCAGTGCATTGCCTACTAAGTTATCAAAGACTTGCAGCAATAAGTCATAATGCCCTAACACCGGAGGCAATTTAGGCGAAATTTCCTGTACCAGTTCAATCCCTTTATCCCGGGCATTAAGCTGGTAGGTGCGGAGGGTTTGCTCCACCGGTCCAGCAATATCTACGGGTTCAAAGTGATAAATGCGGCAAGATGTCTCCAGTCTGGACAAATCTAAAACATCATTAACCAGACGAGTTAAACGGTCAGTTTCTCGATTCGCCGTTTCCAGAAATTCTTGCCGTTCTACCTCGCTCAGGTCTTCGCCGTATTCGTGTAGGGTTTCGATGAATGATTTGATATTAAATAACGGCGTTCTCAGTTCGTGAGAAACATTGCTAATAAACTGACTCTTTGCCTCATTCAGTTCAACCTCACGGGTAATATCCTGCACCGTCATGGCAATACCTTTAATGCTCTCGCGGTATTGGTCAAACACCCGTGTCAGTAGAATCCGCACAGTACGCAGTGTGGGTTCAGTCAGGGTAATACGGAACTCCTCTCCTTCCCGTTCCGCCGCCGTTTCGCCGCCAGCAATTTGATACAGGGGTCGCGTCAGTTCTAGGGTGACGGCTGTCGGTAGATGATGCAGCACGTTTTCACCAACCAGGGTATGACCATCCCAGCCAAAAATACGCCGCGCTGTTGGGTTGACCAAAATCACGTTCAAGGTTGTATCCAGTAATACAGCACCATCTGCGATCGTATATACCAAAGTTTCCAGTTTGGCTTTTTCTGCGGTCAATTCCTCAATATTTTGTTCTTCATAACGCTCTAAGCGTTCTGCCATTTCGTTGAAGCTGGAAATCAGTTCTCCCAGTTCTCCACCCAGGGGTAAGTCAATGCGCTGCTTGAAGTTCCCTGCAGCAATATTTTTCACACCCGTGAGCAACTCTTTAATCGGTTGGGTAATCGTCAACGCATTAAATACGGCGCCCAGAATCACCATTACCCAAATCGAGATAAACACAGCAATGGTGACATCTCTAGTTAAATTTGAGGAGGCGACAACCGTGGGATTGGGGTTAATGCCAATGGCTAAAACGCCGAGATAGTTCCCTTCATGGGTGAGCGGGACAAAAACATCCGTAACTTCCCCGTCTGGGGTGACATGCTGCCGAACCATCGGCAAGTCGGAATTTTTGGCGTAGTCTTCGGGAAGCTGAATCCGGCGTCGAATGGAGAGAGAATTGTGGACTTCCGATTCAGAAAAGGGGATGCCGAAGAAAATTCTGCCATCCTCATCCGCGTAAATCATATAGCGGACACTAGAGGTACTGCTATAAAAACGGTGAGAAAAGCGAGCGACTTCGGTGAGATTGTTTTCGGCAATCTGAGGGGCGACATTCGCAGCCAGCAGTAGACCTAAATCCCGACCAAAACGAGTGTCGTTCACCCGGGCGTCTTGTTGAATCGTGTTGACTGCCCAAAAGGTCAAGCCACTCATAATCAGGGAGACGGCTAAGGTCGCCGCCGCCATTAGTCGGGTCTGGAGAGTAAACTCCGACCACCATCGTCCCAGTATCTCTCGGAAGGTTTTCAGCAAAGCCAGCAAAATTGGTTGATCAGCATTAAACGGAAGAGTTACCTTAATTTATCTTAATTCTCTCAAAAATTCAGGCGTTGAGCAAGGAGAGGGGGATGGGGGAGTTATCAGTTATCAGTTATCAGGAGCAAGGGGAGATGAGGGAGATGGGGAAGCTGGGGAAGATGGGGGAGATGAGGGAGATGAGGGAGATGGGGGAGATGGGGGAGCAATTTCCTGATCAAAAAAGGACAAATGACGAATGACAAAGGACAAAGGACAAATTAGGTCTGAATGACACGATGACCAATATCTTTACGATAATACATGCCCTCAAACTCAATACAGTCTATCGCCCGATAGGTGGCTGCGATCGCGCCCTCCAATGTTTCACCCGTTGCTGTCACCGCTAAGACGCGCCCGCCATCAGTTAGCAGTTGTTCCTGCTTAAACTGAGTTCCGGCACAAAACACCATAGCCCCCCGTTCCTGGGCTTGTTCAATCCCACTAATAGCATGACCCTTTTGATAGGTCCCCGGATATCCTTGCGCCGCCGCCACCACGCAAGCCGCCGCCCCAGATTGCCAGCTAATTGGCGGAAATTCTGCCAGTTTCCGCCCGGTACACGCCAAGAGCAACTCGTGCAGGGGCGTTTCCAACAACGGTAAAATCGCTTGAGTTTCTGGGTCACCAAAGCGACAATTAAATTCCAGAACTGTGGGATTACCTTGAGGCGTAATCATTAATCCGGCGTAAAGAACACCGCGATAGTCAATTCCTCGTTCCTGCAACGCTTTAACTGTGGGTTGGAGAATGTCTTGTTCAATCCGTGCCATCAAGCTAGGATTCACCAGGGGAGAGGGAGCAAACGCGCCCATCCCTCCCGTATTTGGACCCGTATCTCCTTCACCAATCCGTTTATGATCTTGAGCGGGTAATAAGGGACGAATCGTGATGCCATCGGTTAGTGCTAAGACGGACACTTCTTGACCCATGACACATTCTTCGATGACCACAGCATTAAACTTATTCTTAAACAAGAACTCAACCGCCGCCACCGCTTCTTCAATGGTTTGAGCCACTGTTACCCCTTTTCCGGCTGCCAAACCATCTGCCTTGACGACAATTGGGGCATCTTGCTGTTTCAGGTATGCGATCGCTTCATCCTTATCGGCAAACATAGCAAACCCAGGAGTGGGAACGCCAGCCGACTGCATCAACGTTTTCGCCCAAGCCTTACTCGATTCAATTTGGGCACCCGCTTGAGTCGGACCAAAAACCACTAAATTTTGACGACGTAGGTAGTCGGTAATCCCCAACGCCAACGGGAGTTCCGGACCTACAACCACTAAAGAAACATTATGAACCAAAGCAAACCGAGCAATTCCGGCAAAATCATCCACTCGTAAGGACAGATTCTGACACTGGGGATTTGTCGCTGTACCCCCATTGCCAGGAACACAGATTACTTGTTTAATGCGTTGAGATTGCAACAGTTTCCAGGCGAGGGAATGTTCGCGTCCCCCATTGCCAACCACCAAAATCTTCACGTTAGCCTCGCGCTCCCGAAGAAATGAACGTTAAATTAGACACTGCCATAAAGCAGGGGGTACATCGGCTTGCGCTGTACCTATGAGTGTGTGAGTTGAGCAAATGTTCTCCATTATGCCATGGGATGTCCCCTGATGAAGTGCGGAGGGGCTCTAGGTGCAGGGGAGTGGAGATGGGGAAGATGGGGAAGATGAGGGAGAGAATTTACAAAGGACAAATGATAAAGGACGAATGACGAATAACTTATCGCGACAGGGGTTTGGGGAGGTCGTAAGACCCACGCTGTAATCTGTGATGAACGCGCTGGGATACATGACTTCCCAAGGTCAATTTAGGTAACTCAATGTTACCCTAAATTGACATTTAAAGCTGAACGGTTAGCCAGTAAATTTTGTATAATAGGGGTATGCTGACCTTTAACTATCGCTACCGAATCTATCCGGATGCCACCACTGAACAACGGTTAATTGAGTGGATGGAGATTTGCCGCCGTGCATACAACTATGCACTGGGGGAGATAAAGGATTGGTGCAATAGTCGCAAATGTTTTCCTAGGTTTAAGAAGGTTGGGCAGTTCAAATCATTGCTGTTTCCACAGTTTAAGGAAAATCCAGTAACGAACCTCCATTGTTGATGCCAGAGGCACTTCTCAGGAGTGTCCTGAATGTAAAGGTGAAGTCAAAAAAGACCTGAGCGTCCGGATACATGATTGCCCTCACTGCGGCTATCAAACCGATAGGGATGTCGCCAGTGGTCAAGTAATCAGAAACCGAGGAATAGAACTAATTAGTCCCGCAGGACTTGTGGGAAAGGAAACTGCCTGTGCAGCCGATCTACCGGGGGTTGGTGAAAACCAAAACCAATCTAGGCAAGTGGCGCAACCCCGAAAGGGAGTAACCAGGAAATCCCCAAAGTGATTTGGGGAAGCCCACACCATAATTTCCAATTTGGTGTGGGAGGATGTCACCCTTTTTGCTGTTGATAGCGCTGTTTAAATTCTTGCTGTCGTTTTTTGTGATCCACGATGGGTTCAGGATAGCCACAACTTGAACGTTCATCTGCTGGAATTTTTCCTGTAACCAAGTCTTTAGTATCTAGTGAACTCAACTCCGGTAACCATTGGCGAATATATTCCCCATCTGGGTCATATTTTTGTGCCTGACTTGCTGGATTAAAAATTCGCAAGGGTTTTGGGTCCATTCCACTAGACGCACTCCATTGCCAGCCACCATTATTCGCCGCTAAGTCACCATCATATAATTTTTGCATAAAATAGTTTTCGCCCCACTGCCAGTTAATAATTAAGTCTTTCGTTAAAAAGCTGGCAACAATCATCCGACAACGGTTATGCATCCATCCCGTTTGATTTAATTGGCGCATGGCAGCATCAACAATCGGATAACCTGTTCTGCCTTCACACCAGGCTTCAAACAGGGTTTGATTATTGTCCCAAGGGAAATTTACAAAGGTATCACGATAGGGTCCTGTTGCTAATTCCGGGAAGAAATAAAGGGCATGTTGATAAAATTCTCGCCAAGCTAATTCCTGTTGCCAGGTTTGAATACCATCACGAGTGTCATCGCTACGGCTGCGTTCTATCGCTGTTTGCGTCGCTTGCCAAACTGTGCGAATTCCGATCGCACCAAATTTGAGGGCGGCGCTGAGTCGGGATGTGCCATCAATAGCGGGGAGATTGCGTTGGTGTTGGTAGTCGTCAATGGCGCGATCGCAAAATTCCTCTAGTCTCTCTTTCGCGGCTTTCTCTCCCGGTTCCAAGAGGAGAGGATTGTCCCAGGTAAACCCTAACTCTTTCGCCGTAGGTAACTCAATTGTGCCAACTTTCTTGACCACATCCTGTTCTGTTTCAGTCAATCCTTCAGCATTTTTTAAGGATTCAGCGGGGGTGGCTTTAGCTTGGTCTTTCCAGTTTTTCCAGAAGGGGGTATAAACTTTGTAAGGATTACCGGAATTGGTGCGAATGTCTCCGGGGGCGTGTAAGAGTTGATCCCAGAACTGTTCAACGGCAATCCCTTTTTCTTCTAGGGCATCTTGTATCGTGCGATCGCGAGTTTTTGCATAAGGTTCCACATCCCGATTCCAGACTACTGTTTTGGCGTTGAGGGCGTCAGCTAGGGCGGGAATTCCTTGACTGGGGTTTTGATGCAGGATTAATAATTGACTCCCGGCTTCAACGTAGCGTTGTTGTAACTCCTGCAAGCAGCCAATCATATACGTGACTCGTGCTGGGGCGATATCATCACGTTCTACAATATTCGGATCAAGGCAAAAGACTCCTATCACCTTCTGGCTTTTTTGACAAGCCGCAGCCAGACCAATATTATCAGAAATTCGTAAATCACGGCGATGCCAGAAGAGAATCAGATCAGTCATGAATGATGAGTTTTGAATTTGTCGGGGCGGGTTTAGCCTTTCTCATTTCGCTGTTAATTATAACGTTTATTCAAAACCCGCCTTGGCTGAGTAGAGACGTTGCATGCAACGTCTCTACAATGTTTGCCACACAACCCCCTCACCCCCTGGTGGGATGGGCTGGGGGTGAGGGGGTTGTGGCTTAATTTGACACGCATGCATGACTGACGTGCGCCCCTACGATTTCTGGGATATCTTCAAAAA
>CAKZMA010001184.1 GCA_937127375.1 uncultured Coleofasciculus sp.
GGATAATTAGTGAGATTTACCTGAAGCGCTTTGCCCAATTCAGGATTAAATAGGATAAGTCACCAAAAATAGTAACCTTTCGTGTCTGACAAGCCTAAACCGTCTCGTTCTCTTGCTGGAATTGCCTCGATTGTGGCAATTGCCACCCTGATTAGTAAAATTTTTGGCTTAGTCCGTGAACAAGCGATCGCGGCGGCGTTTGGTGTGGGTCCGGTGGTGAATGCTTATGCCTACGCTTACGTGATTCCGGGCTTTCTGCTGATCTTACTGGGTGGGATAAATGGTCCGTTTCACAGCGCCTTGGTGAGTGTGTTGGCAAAACGGGATAAGTCGGAAGCCGCCCCTCTGGTGGAAACCGTTACCACTCTGGTGAGTGGGATATTGTTGCTGGTGACGATTATCCTAATTCTATTTGCGCCCACCTTTATCGATATCCTCGCCCCCGGATTAGAGGAACCCGCGCGATCGCTGGCGGTGCAACAGTTGCAAATTATGGCACCGCTGGCGGTTCTGGCGGGGTTGATTGGGATTGGTTTCGGGACGCTGAATGCTTCAGATCAATATTGGTTACCCAGTGTTAGCCCGTTATTTTCCAGTTTGGCGGTGATTGGTGGCTTAGGGATATTGGCACTCTACTCTGGCGGACAAGTGAATACCCCGGAGTATATCCGCCTGGGTAGTATTGTTTTAGCGGTTGGTACTCTGGCGGGGGCAATTTGGCAGTGGGTGATGCAACTGATTGCCCAGTCGCGATCGGGGATGGGGCGGTTACGGTTACGGTTTAATTGGCGGCTTCCAGGGGTGAGGGCGGTGATGCGGGTGATGGCACCAGCGACACTATCTTCTGGGATGTTACATATTAATGTTTATACCGATCTGTTTTTCGCCTCGTTTATCCCCAATGCGGCGGCGGCGATGCGCTATTCCAATTTTATTGTGCTGACGCCTCTGGGAATTATCTCGAATATGATATTGGTGCCCATGCTGCCTGTGTTTTCCCGGTTAGCGGCACCAGAGAATTGGGTGGAGTTGAAAGTGCGGATTCGTCAGGGATTACTGCTTACGGCGTTGACGATGTTACCCCTGACGGCGATTTTTATCTCTCTATCCGTGCCGATTGTCCGGGTGATTTATGAACGCTATGCCTTTGGTGCAGAGGCTTCCCAGATTGTCGCCCCGGTTCTGATGGCGTATGGGTTGGGTATGTTCTTTTATTTAGCACGGGATGTTTTGGTGCGGGTATTTTATGCCTTGGGCGATGGGGAGACACCATTTCGGATCAGTATTGCCAATATCTTTATTAATGGGTTGTTGGATTATTTGTTGGTGAATGCCTTTGCCACACCAGGTTTAGTTTTTGCCACGATTGGCGTGAATATTATTTCGATGAGTTGGCTGTTGTGGGTGTTAAATCGGCGGCTGCATGGCTTACCGTTAGGGGAATGGGGGATAGCGCTGGTGGGTTTGGCGGGGAGTAGTTTTGTGGCGGGATTAGGAAGTTGGGGGGTGAGTTGGGGTTGGCAACGGGTTTTGGGGAGTGGGAATTTATTGCTGCAAGTCTTACAACTGAGTTTGGCGATGTCGGTGGCGTTGGGGATTTTTGCGGTTTTGGTTGCTCGGTTGAAGTTACCGGAAGTGGATATTTTGGTGAGTCGTTTGCGTCAAAAGTTGGGGAGATGAACAACCGATGTTTGATTATTGGCGGTTGCCTTGTCCGTGTACCAAGTTGCAACAGGGCGATGATTAAAAGCCTTAGACTTAGAGAGAACGTTCTGGAATGAATCCGCTTTAACATTATTATATTGAGTGTTTGTCAACAGTCTTTTAAGCTGAACCGTTGCCATGTCTGAACGGCGGATTGCGATTTCCATTCAAAATATCCTGCTCATTACCGCTACCGTTTTGCTGCTGCTGCTGCTGTGGCAACTCAGTAGTCTATTGGTGATCCTGATGATTGCGGTAGTTCTTGCCGCCACCTTAGCCCCGATCATCAATAGCGCCCAACAGTTGGGAATTCCGCGCTGGTTAGCTGTTCTCCTGGTCTATTTAGGTTTACTGACCATTTTAGTTGGAGTCGGGGTGTTAATTGGACCAACCGTGGCACAGCAAATCCAGCGCCTGTTTCGCCGACTCCCTGACTATCTAGAAGTGTTAGAATCCTTAATCGACCGTTTGGCAGTGCGCCTGGGTATTAGCGAACCCGTCATTAGTCAAATTTTTGATACCCAAACCCTCACCAATTGGGCAATTCGTTCCAGTCAGCAACTCGTTGTCCGATCTTATGGGGTAACGCGGGGGTTTCTGGGTGGTGTTCTCAGTGTGATTCTATCGTTATTTCTATCGGGCTATATGCTATCCGGTGCGGAACGCTTAATTAAAGGGATTGTCAGTTTATTCCCCAAACCCTGGGATGATCGGTTGGCGGCGCAGGTTAAGCCAGTGAGTCGGCGCATGGGTAATTATATCCAGGGACGAGTGTTAGTTTCCGGGATTTTAGGAATTGCGATTACCATTGGTTTAAAAGTTTTGGGGATTACCGAGTTTGCTTTAGGTTTAGGTGTGATTGCTGGGGGAACCAATCTGATTCCTTTTTTTGGTCCGGTGTTGGGGGCGATTCCGGCGTTGATTGTGGCAATTGCCCAAGGAGGGTGGACGTTTTTATGGGTATTCCTCCTGTTTGCGATTATTCAAAATGTGGAAACATACTTGCTTGATCCCCTTTTAGTCGGTTCTTCGGTGAGAGTTCATCCCTTGTATCAATTGTTGGCGGTGGTTGGTGGCGCACAGGTGTTGGGAATTATTGGGGCGTTAATTGTTCCCCCTTGGATAGCCGGGGCGTCTGTTTTGTTAGAGAATCTCTACCTGCAACCCAAACGACAGGCGGAACAGCAAGCCGCAGCATTATCACCACCATCTAGGGAAGAAACTCAAAGCACTCTATCGATGAAAGGTTAATATTAATATGAAGTTCGTTTCTTTTGTCCGGGTGCGGATTGTCCGGACGCTAGTTGTGGCATTTATGGTTGGTTGTTTACTCGCCGTTTTGCCTAGTTTAGCTCAAAACAATTTCAATCAAATTAATTCAAATCAAACTAATTCTACCGCACCGATTATGCTGGATGGGCGCAATGTTTTTGAAGTGACTCCATCTGAACAATACAGCGCCCAAGAACGAGCTGAGTATGTGAATCAAGTTCTCCAAGAACTGGTGGAAACGGCGGAAACTCCGATAAGCGTTGAACTCACTTCTCAAGACAAAATACCCGTAATTAAGATTGATGGGCAGCATTTGGTTTCTGTAACGTCAGATGATACACCAGAAGGAAGAAGTCCTCAAGAACAGGCAGAATTTTGGCGAAAAAAACTGCAAACGGTTATTCAAAAGGCACAATATGAGCGCACACCAATCTATTTGATTCAAGCTACCTTGCTCTCAATGGGTTGCGTCTTACTGGCGATCGCATTGAGTTGGCTACTCGGTAAGCTTTGGTGTGATTGGCTGAAACCGCAGTTAGATAAAGAGGCGGCGGAGTCAGCCCCCCTAGAGAGAACCAAACAGGCGAACAGCCCCAAATTCGCCGGACAAGTTCTGCTGACACTCATCCGCTGTGCTATCTGGGTGTATGCACTGATTTATATCACTACCCAGTTTCGCCAAACCCGACAATTAAGTCGCATCCTTACTGATACTTTAATTGCTAGTTTAACCTCAGACATTATTCCCTTAGGAGATAACTCCTATTCGGTGTTGAAGTTATTAATCCTGATCAGCTTATTTGTCGGGCTGATTATTCTGGCAAAAGTGATTAAACAAGGCTTGCGATCGCGGATTTTACGGTTCACGGGTTTGAGTCGTGCAGCACAGGAAACCATTGCGATTATTTTCAATTATGCCTTTATTTTTATCAGCAGCCTTGTCTTACTCCAGTTATGGGGTTTAGATATTAGTTCCCTCACCGTATTTGCGGGTGTGTTGGGGGTGGGTATTGGCTTAGGATTACAGGGAATTGCTAAAGAGTTTATTAGCGGCTTGGTTTTAATCTTTGAACGTCCTATTCAAGTTGGTGATTTCGTCGATGTGGGCGGCTTGATGGGAACGGTGGAATATATTAGTGTTCGCAGTACCGAAATCAAAACCTTAGATGATATTTCCATTATTATTCCTAATTCCAGATTTTTGGAATCGGAGGTGATTAACTGGTCACATCACAGTGCAGTATCCCGATTAAAGATACCTGTGGGTGTGGCGTATGGCTCAAACCTAAAGACGGTTAGGTCGGCTTTGATTGATGCGGCAAAAGAACATAGTGATGTTCTACCTCAACCGATACCCAGAGTTTTTTTTAAGGGATTTGGTGATAGTTCTCTCGATTTTGATTTGTTGGTTTGGATTAGTGAACCTCGCAAGCAGTTCCAAATTAAGAGTGACCTTTATTTTCGGATTGAAGTAATTCTCCGCCATCGCGGTGTGGAAATTCCCTTCCCCCAACGGGATCTTCATGTTCGTTCTGGGAATTTACCGGTCGATATTTCTCCGCAATTAGTCGAATCATTAGCACAACTCTCCCAGAGTTTGGCAAAGTGGCTCGATCAACAACCAACGGCTAATCCACCACAAGATGGTAATGGTCATGGTAAACATTAACTGTCATTTGTTAGTTTTTGATCAGGCAATTCTACAGGACAAGCTAAAAAAATCTGGATACAGTTTGATTACAGCTTACCTATCCCAGTAAGCTTTAGCTTACTTGAGCTTTCAGCCGGAAATTTATTTCCCGGCTATACTTGTATAGCAACCGCCACAACGGTTAGGACACTAAACGTGCATTGACGCAATAAGCGGCATTCATCTGATGTCCTAATGATCCTGGCGACTGCTATAAAATAAAAAAGAACAGGTAAAACTCAATTTAATCATCCGTGGCAACCGACTCCCAAAATAATACACCCAAGCAAGTTTTAGTTTGTCAACATCGTTCCTGTCAAGCCGAAGGTTCAGCCGATGTCTTGGCGGCGTTTGCGGAAATGGCTGAGGATACAGACTTTAAGATCAAAGGCACAGATTGCCAAGGACAATGTAGTTGTGGTCCGACGGTGCGCGTTGTACCGGAAGAAACCTGGTATTATCGGGTTCAACCCAGTGATGTCCGCCGGATTGTGGAACAACACCTGAAAGAAGGGAAGCCCGTTGATGAAAAGCTGAATCCTCGAATTCATCTAAGGTTTGGCTTTTGAGATTATTCGCGCAACACATAACCAACCCCCCGAACCGTTTGCACCAAGCGCTTCTCGCCATGGGCTTCCAGTTTCAGGCGCAAATAGCGCACGTAGACCTCAATGATATTGGAATCCCCCATAAAATCATACCCCCAGACTCGTTCCAGGATTTGGTCACGGGTGAGAACCTGGCGAGGATGGGAGAGGAGATAATCGAGTAAATCAAACTCCTTCGCCGTCAGTTCAATTAGGCGATCGCCTCGATAGACTTCACGGGTAGAATGGTTTAAGCTTAAATCAGCAAATTGTAGGGTATTCGGGTCTTCCTCCTGATTCCGTCGCAGATGCGCCCTGACTCTGGCTAACAACTCCTCCACGCTAAAGGGTTTCACCACATAGTCATCCGCACCCGCATCCAACCCCGCCACGCGATCGCTCACTTCATCCTTAGCCGTTAATAATAGTATTGGCACCTTATCCCCTGTACTTCGCAGACGGCGACAAATCTCTAATCCCGATACTCCCGGTAGCATCCAGTCGAGAATCAGCAAATCCGGCTGCGATTCCCGCGCTGTCGTTAAACCCGCTAACCCATCCAGCGCCACGCTGACTTGATATCCTTCATATTGCAGTTCCAGTTCGATAAACTTGGCGAGTTTTGCCTCATCTTCCACAACTAAGATATGGTGCGTCATTGGTTGGACTTGGAGATTGTGAAAATACTACTATAACTAGGGCTTGCTGAATCAGCATTACTAAGAAATATTAACAAGCGTCAAATTGCTCTCCGGGAGTTATGGTGATAAGGAAAAGTTATTGAATTTGGTCAAAGGCTTGCTGGAGAAGGATTTTCCTGTTCCCTGTTCCCT
>CAKZMA010001185.1 GCA_937127375.1 uncultured Coleofasciculus sp.
CATCTCCCCCATCTCCCCCATCTGAGTGCAATTCGGTCTCAGGGGTGATAGATACTCCTGAAAGTTTTGATAGGATAGCCAAAATAGGATAAGGAGTGAATCTATGTATTTGAATTTATTGATGGAAGCAGGAGCGGCTCAAGCTTCTGAATTTCCATTCTCGTTTACATTGGTCTATGTGATCGGCTTTATCGCCGCTGTTGTCCTTGGCTCTATCGCCTGGTATAACTCCAAGCGTCCAGCCGGTTGGGAAAATAAAGATCGTCCTGACATTGTACCCAAGGTTGATACGCCAGAGAATTCCAGCCAACAGAAATAAAGGAATAAAGGCTAAACTTTAAATCGGGAGGGGCTTGCAGCAAAGATGTATTCGATAATACATAGGTTGACAATCTCTCCCCCGCTCCCCTACACCTGTAACCCCTCCGCACCTAGAGTCCCCATCAATCTGGAAGCACCGCATGGTCATTATTTCGCAAACGCCTCAGTAGCCAATCGAATCGGGCTTGGGCAAGGGGTACATTATCAACGACTTCTTGGGATAACTCTTCAGTCTCATTCTCGTCCTTAAGCCAATCGGTTTTGGCATAACCCAGATATCGCACTGTACCCCGTAATCGAGTAGACAGAAAAATCGCGATCGCACGATAGAAGCGTGAGGCAAATCCTTGGTCTTTTTGCAGTTTTTCCAGGAGATGATGACGCGGAATGGATAAAATCAGAGAGGTTTCCACCGCCTGAACTGTAGCCGAGGGAGGACGAGTATCCGCAAAAGACATTTCCCCGACAACCGCACCACTGGTTAATCGAGCGATTGTTTTCCCTTGCAAGGCTGAAACTGATACCGATAACGTTCCCTCTAACAGAATCAGCAGGGTATCGATGGGTTTACCTTCCTCAATTAGGATGGTTCCTGGGGTAACTTCCTTTCGGTGTCCCACAGCGAGCATCCAATCCATGTCATCGTCATTTAGTTCACCGAGTAAAAAAAATACTTTTTTCATCATTATTTGTCATTTGTAATTTGTCATTTGTCATTTGTTATTCGTTATTGGTAGTACTCGCCTCTATCCCAGCAAGCTACATCTGTTGTCGTTGGCAAGGATTTGAGAAATATTTACAGAACGTAATCATAAGTGCATAACCTAAAGCCAATCAGAGATAGGTGAATTTATCAACAACTGTCTATCCCAGAACGGCGATGGGTGAAAACCTGCCGGATTGGTTAGAATTATAACTTTTAACAAAAGCGCGATCGCTCTTTCTGTAGTTGTCTGTCAGAATTCCCGGTGCAGGGAAACGTCAGCCCCCCCATACCCGTCTTGCTCGATCATAGACCGATAATTAAGGGAAGCATTGCATTATGCCGAAACTCAAGCGCCGTCATTTTCTCCAATTAGCCGGATCAACTCTCGCTACGGTGGGTTTGAGCCAATTAGACTTTATCCATCAAGCAAATCGCTACGCCCAAGTTCTCGCCCAAAGCACTCCCCGCAAATTGGCACTATTGGTGGGTGTGAATAATTATCCCGCCCCTATCCCCACATTACAGGGATGTTTAACCGATGTGGAGTTGCAGTATGAATTGTTGGTGCGACGCTTTGGGTTTAATCCCCACGATATTCTCATGGTGACCGATGAAACCCCGATTAAACCCACCCGTCAAGGCATTATCGACGCCGTTGAAACCCATTTAATTCAACAGGCAAAACCGGGAGATGTGGTGGTTTTTCACTACTCTGGACATGGTTCACGAGTGATTGACCCCAACCCGATTAACCCGGATGGTTTGAATAGCACCATAGTTCCCAATAATCGTCAGATTGAAACCGGGAAAGAGGCGGGGAAGGTGCGGGATATTATGGGCAGAACTCTGTTTCTGTGGATGTCCGCCTTAAACACAGAAAACGTTACCGTCGTCATGGATAGCTGCCATTCTGGGGGAGGATTGCGGGGAAACTTTTTAGTTAGGGCGGTTCCATCTCGCCAGGGGGGTGGGGATGATCAAGCCAGTCAGGAGGAGTTTGAGTATCAGCAACAGTGGTTATCCCGGTTGAATTTAACCCCAGAACAATTTCAGCAACGGCGTCAGCAGGGGATTGCTAAGGGGGTGGCGCTGGGTTCGGCGGCGCGGAACCAATTGGCTACAGATGCACCATTCGGGGAGTTTCACGCCGGGGCGTTTACCTATTTGCTGACGCGATATCTTTGGCAACAACCGATGAGTGAACCGTTGAGTACGGTGTTTGTGAATTTGGCGCGAAGTACCAAGGATGTGGCGAATTCTTCGGGTATTGTCCAAGATCCAGTTTATGAGGTGAAGCCAGGGAGCGATCGCGAACAGGAACCGATTTACCTTCTAGAACCCTCAACTCCAGCCGCCGAAGCTGTGGTACGAACCATAGAGGGCGATCGCGTAGAGTTTTGGTTGGGGGGAGTCTCGTCTCAAAGCTTGGATGCATTTCAACAGGGGGCGATTTTTACACTAATTAATCAACAGGGACAAATCCAGGGGGAAGTGGAACAAACCTCACGGGTTGGTTTAGTGGGGTATGGGAAGATGCGATCGCAAGGGCGGGCGATTCCTGGAGAGGGGATGTTAATGCGGGAACGAGTACGAGGAGTTCCGGCTGATTTAAGCTTACGAGTGGGACTTCATCCCTCGCTGGGAGAGGATCTTTCAGCCGCCCGTACCGCCCTACAGTCGCTGCGTCGGGTAACGGTGGTGCCAATGAATCAAGAGGCTGTGGTGGATTATATTATCGGGCGGATGACGAATGAGGCTATCCCCCAGGCGCAACACCAAGAAATGAACCCCTTACCCCCTATGGGCAGTTTGGGAGTCTTTACGGCGGGATTAATTCCGGTTCCCGATTCCTTTGGGGTGTTGGAAGAGTCGGTAGAAACAGCCGTTAATCGCCTGCGCCCCCGTTTAAAGGCGTTACTGGCGGGGCGGATATTGCATCTAGTTCTCAACAGTGATACCTCTAACTTAAATGTGGCGATGACGATTCAGCCTGTGGTGGGCGGCGGATTAGGGATTCGGGCGGGGAGTCGGGCAGCGGAGAATGCGGGGGTGATTCCTACAACCATCGCCAAGAGTAGCTTTAAACAGAACACGGAAATTCAGATAGAGGTGCAAAACCACGAGAGTCAAGCCATCTATGTGGGAGTATTAGCGATCGGTTCTAATGGGGATATTGTAGTGTTATTTCCCTATTGGGATGCCCCAGAAGATGCGGCATTAGTCACACCCGGACAGCATTTAATTGTACCCCCTCAAAGTAATCCACCGCGAGAAGATGATTTTCACTTTATTTTAGACGGAGTTGGTTTTGTGGAACTATTAGTATTAGCCAGTACAGAACCGTTGCGGGATGCGCTGAAGGGCGTGCAGAAAATTGCCCGAACCGTAAAAGCCGATTTTCGTCAACCCTTACTGTTAGCCGAAGATGAACCCGTTGAAGTAATGGAAGCATTTGTCAATGATTTAGATCGCCACTCCCGTGGGGCTGGGATTAAAATTTCACGCGGGATTCGTGGCGTAGATACCCAGAAGCTAGCGGCATTTTCAGCAATGATTGAGGTGATTGAGTGAATTA
>CAKZMA010001186.1 GCA_937127375.1 uncultured Coleofasciculus sp.
ATCGAATGTAAAAACTTTGCCCTTGCTCGCGCACCTCACGAAATGAAGAATGAGTTAGATCAGTTGTTTCTAGGAAGACAAAAGCGAAAAGGCAAAGGCAGAGAAAAATCCGCTGTTGAGCATCATCAAGAACGAGTTGATTGGGTGCGTGATCATTTACATGACGTTGTGACGTGGTTGGAATTAGACTCTTCGACAGATTGGAGCGTTGAGCCACTTATTGTCACAGACTATGAGTTAGCCACGCCACACATTTATTCATCACCCATCCCTGTCGTCTCCTTCGTAGAGTTGTCTAAAACTCTATCCCTATCCTAACTACCAATAAATCACTTCAGATTGAACCAACACCAAAAGTTTTATAGCAACACACCTTCTCAGGGCGGGTTTATTCAATTAGCGGATTTCAATCCCCAATAGCGGTACAACCCACCCCTACAACTTAGCTTGTTGCTACTACTCCTCATCGCCATCCCCAGGGGGATGACCTAAATATAACTGCACAAACTCTTCCGCCGCCGTCGGATTAATCTGATGCAGCGCATCTCTGAGTTGAATCACCATCTCAGCGCCGGGATCTCTCACTTCATGTACCCAGCGATAAATATTAGAACGTCCAATCCCCATCTTCACCGCCACTTGGTTCTGGCTGATACTGTAAGTCTCTAACACCTGCTTGAGGGCTTTTCCTGCTCTTCCCATGCCCAAAATTGTGTCAGATGTGGATTCAACCGTAAATGACACCGATTGGCATACGTTGCGCTACACTGGATGTAGTCCAATCGGTGTCATAGTAACCATAGAAGGTAAATCCTCATGTCTAAAGACTTTCTCCCAGATCCCCAAGAAATCTCAACCACTTCACCCAACCCCGAACGCGAACCTGTACAAATCTTAGTCATCGGTTCCAGCAATGGGATTACCAACATCATCCACAGTCTGTACGCCCACCACTTCGCCCAAATCAGTGAATGGAGTCCCCTGATGCCTGCGCCCGTTCCTGGTAAACTTATGCGGATGCTCATCCGTTACGTTCCCAGGCAATAGCAATGTCAACAATAAGGCACGGCAATGCCGTGTCCCTACGTGAATATTGAAACCAGAAGCCCTAAATATTGAAGCACATTGTTTTGTAATACAATGAAGGTCAGTAGACCGAGCCAATTATCAGTATCTATACTCAGAGTAATCTATAGATAGTCAACTACCTACGCTAACCCCTTGGGGTATAGCGTAGGCTTGCCAGAAATTGTGGAAAATAACAAACTTTAAATAGTTTAGATGAAACTTAAGAAATGAATCCTATAATGCAATCAGCCTTGCGAATTGAAGCTAAAGTTTTACCCGGCAATAAAATCGAAATTGACTTACCCCCTGATACCGCATTAAATACAGTCGGGAACACCATTGAAGTAATTCTTCTGTTGCCAGAAAAGCCAACCCGAGCGACGGAGCAATCGATTCTGGAAATATTGGCAGAAATCCACTCTCAGCGCCCCTCTAGTCGAAACCTCGAAGAAATTAATCGAGATTTGCAAGCGGAAAGAGATACATGGGACAGCTAAACTTGCCTGACTCTTCTAGAATATATATTGACACGGTTGTTGTGATTTATGCCGTTGAACAAGCTCCGGTTTATGGTTCATTGTTGGCTGATCTCTGGGCAAAAGTTCAAGCTGGAAACCTGGAAGTCTTAACCAGTGAACTAACGTTCATGGAGGTATTGGTTATACCAATCCGAAACTCCGATACTTTTTTGACCGATGCCTACAAGCGATTGCTGCGATCACCTCAAATACAATTGCTGCCTATCAATCAACTCATCCTAGAAAAAGCTGCCAGACTCCGGGCAGTTACACCTTCACTGAGAACACCAGATGCCATTCATATAGCAACAGCTATTACTTCAGGATGTAACCAGTTTTTAACGAATGATCAAAGGCTACGGATCATACCTGATTTACCTGTAGTAATTCTAGACGAAGTATTGTCATCATAAAGTCATATTCCTAGGGGCGATCGCATTTGGCTTGGGTACAGGCTCTGAGTGTATTCGCAATTTCGGGTACAGTTGCACAAAACAACTGTCAAAAAGTTATGATAAGGTACGCGATCGCTCTGTAGGGATTAAAAATTGAGGGGGTCTGATGAAACTCTATTACTTTCCGAAAACACGCGCCATGCGTCCTCGGTGGTGTCTAGAAGAAATGGGTATTCCCTACGAGTTAGTGCGGGTAGATATCACTCAAACGGACAAACAAGAGTATCAAAAGTTACATCCCCACGGCAAAGTTCCAGTTCTAGTGGATGAAGATGTAA
>CAKZMA010001187.1 GCA_937127375.1 uncultured Coleofasciculus sp.
CGATTGAGCCGCCGTATGAATAACCGCGTCAGGTTTAATAGTTTGGAAAATCTGTTTGAGTTCCCGAAAATTGGTTAAATTAACGTTAATTATATTTAAGTTTGGACTCTTAACTGACTTAGAATAGCAAGTTCCATAAACTTTCCATTCACGTATAGAAAGCTGGCAAACGTGCCATCCTAAAAATCCACTAGCTCCCGTAACTAATAACGTTTTCATGGGTCACTCGTCATTCGTCATTGGTCATTCGTCATTTGTCAGCAATAATTTTGCTCGCTACTAATACTCAATGTAAATGCATGACAGTCGGGGCGGGTTGAGTTACATCGGGTTGCAACCAAAAAGATAGTGGTGAAACCCGCCCCTACAGAGGCACAACATACCGTGAAAAGTTATATCACTCACAGGTCAACACCTCATTAACAGGGGCAAAACCGTCAGGATCATCGTACCCTACTAACTCAGAATAATAATTCTTGTTTTGCAGGAGAATAACCCGTGCTGTGTCCAAGGGGGTATCATGAAACGTGAGTTCTCGTTTTGTTGTCAGGGTAATATTTTCATCAACAGTTGAGGGAAACTGTTCATAAGTAACAATTGTGCTTCCCTCGTCTTCTGTAAGAGTAATATATGCCCTCATGCCCAAAGGATTGGGTTTGCCAGACTCAGGATTATATTGACAGACTCGACTATTGCTAGAAGCGGCGCAACTCAACGGAAAAACGACTAAAGCCAGTAGCATGATCAATCGTGACAAATTAATTTTCATAATCAAGCCTTTGAATGAGTTTTGAGGATGTCGAATGTCACTGACTGGTATGTTGGTGGGTTTCGACTTCGCTCAACCCACCTTACTGGTGTGACACAGTTAAAATTGTGGAATAGATTTGACGGTTAACCCTGAGCGAAGTCGAAGGGTTAAACCGGGCGCAAGCCTTGCGCCCCTACAATGCTAATCCACCAATTAAGGTGTGCCATGCCACTACGATAGAGCAACCGCCATAGCGGTTAGGACACATCATTTAGTAGAGACGTTCCGGCGGAATGTCTGGAACAACAGTTCGGAACATCCTAATCGATGTGTCTACTGCTATATATGAAAGATTTTGGCGATCTTACAATGCTTATTTCAGTGTCATTCGAGCTAAGTCGATATCAGATACAGTTTGCTTTTTGGCTACTAAACTGATAGTTTAGCATAATAAGTTCCGTCAAACCTCACTATCATGTCCACTAATTTTAGCGACTCTGATTTTAGGCGTTCAGATTGGGCGTCTAATTATGCGAGTTTATCCGATTTATTACGAAACAAACAATGGAAAGAGGCGGATATTGAAACTCGACAGTTAATGTTAACAATTGTGGGTGCGAATCAAAAACCCGACTGCTTACTCACCCAAGATAATATTCAGCAATTTCCCTGTCAGGATCTGGTTTACATTGACCAACTTTGGCGATACTTCAGTGATGAGCGCTTTGGATTTCATCCGATTTATCAAATCTATGTAGAGGTTAATAAAGATTATACGGCGTTGTCTGAACGGGTGGGTTGGCGTAGGGGTAGCAAATGGATCGGCTATAATGATGTCATTTTTACAGATGATGCACCAATCGGACATTTACCTATGACTTGGTTAGTACCAACCACATTTTGGATGTATTGGCTGGCGCGTTTTGCCAGTGTAGGTTGGCGTTTACTGTTGGAGCGTTGGGAAACTTGTCACCCTTTACAATAAGTTATAAGCTACTTTATTCTTTAAATTAAATCCATACTATCCTGATCCATTGAATTCATTTCTTTTAAAGATTGCCATCCTGGTTGCCAGAGAGTGCGATCTTTAAGCTGTTTAGCATTTAACCAAAAGCGAACCTTCGGATCACAGGATGCTACCATTTCAGCAAAAACCCATTGACCCTGATTTTTGCGATTGACGACTTGAAAATGTCGCCAACCCCAGGTTTGTTGTGTCGCTGTCCATTTAGAACCAACCAGATAAGGAAATTTTTGTTTTGCCATTAATAATTGGGAAAATATTGACCCTTCACGACTTTCTTTAACAGTGTGTAGGGGCGGGTTTCACTATTATCCTGTCTGACTCAACCCAAATTTAACTAAACCCGCCCCGATCAAGTGTTGAATTAATTCCCACATCTTCCCCATCTTCCCCATCTCCCCCATTCCTCAACCCTTAGGTTTAGACAACAGGCGTGCCGCAATAATTCCACCAATAAAGCCAAATAAATGTCCTTCCCAGGATACACCAGGAACCGTTGGTAAAATCCCCCAAATTGCGCCTCCATAGAGAAATCCGACGAGAA
>CAKZMA010001188.1 GCA_937127375.1 uncultured Coleofasciculus sp.
ACGATTAAAAAACGCTGATCTTGAGGTTCACTGGGACGTAACCGCATTAACTGATCATAGACTCTCAGTTCAGCCGACTCCATCCCCCCTAAAAATCGAGCCACAACCACCAGCACTGAAACGACGGCACTCATCAACACCACCGAACGCCGCTTAATTTTGCGACAAGGCAGTTCTCGGCTAGCTTTCAGGTAATCGAGTTGCAGCGCCGTGGGCTTCGGTTGCTTGTCGGCTGATTCCTGTAACCATTGCTTAGAGGCGACTAAATCTTTCCCTCGCAGCAAAAAGCTATCATCCTGTCCCTTTTGTGTCCACTCCATCGCCTTCACCAGCAACCGAGTGTGAGTGCGTGTATAGTCCGGATCACTATCTAGCGTCCGGATTAATTCGCCAAAATTGGGTAAAAATTCACCGCCGTGTCTACGGAAATCAATCCACTGGGCGTTCTCTAAAGCCAAGGGAAGTTCGGCTGTGGCTGTTTCTTGATGCAAGATGGCAACCGTTCGTTTATTCAGCGTCTGGGCATAAGCTAACTCCTTAGCCACATCAGCATCGTTAACAAAAGGAAGAGAAATCACCGCGACAATTGTATTAGCTCGTTCAATACCCTTAACCCGTTCAATACCCTGATCAATGACTAGCTGCAAGGCAATGCTGTCACTTCCTGAAGCTCTATCCTGGGGCAAGTCCGCTTGGGTAGAAATGCTTTCCTGGTCAAACCACGTCGTTTTACCCTGCATCTGCAACGCATCATTGAGCTTACGAACAAAGTCTGAGTCAGCATCAGAATAGGAAATAAACACATCATGGGACAATTCGGGTGGCTGTCGCAGACTTTCAGTGATAAATTCTTCGTGCCAAGCTGTTGGTTGATGTTGAGTCCTCTTTTTCGCTACTTGCAACCAAGCTTTAGCATGACGCAGATTATAATCCCGCAGCAAAATACTGGAGTTTCGGTTCTGCTGCTGCCACTTGAGCGCCTTAGCCAAGAAAATCTTATGCTCGTAGTAGTAAACTGCCTCCTGATCCAGTATTTTGATCAGTTGGCTTTCATCAAGACGATAATCTTCTGAAAGAAGATTATCAGTCAGATCAATATAATGTAACGAGCGCAATTCTGGCGGGATTTGCTCCGGCTCAACAGGACTCACCAGCACAGGGATAATCCGTTTATTTAGGGCTAAAGCATAGTTCAATTCTTGCTGACAGTAAGTGGAGTTCAAGGAGTCAAGCGAGAGCAAATAGACTAAGTTATCCGCTTGGGCTACACCCTGCTTAATCGCTGCCTCAAAGGTTTCTCCTGTTTGAATATCAGCGGTATTCGTCCAAACCGTAAATCCTGCACGCCACAGACTGGTGCGAATCTGCCGCATCACTGCCTCATTTTCGTAGGCATAGGAGAGGAACACCCGAGTCATCAGGTTATAGGCATTTTTGATACTTTCGCTGATAAACTCACAGTGTAAATCAGTTGGAGTGCATGGGGGCTGCTCGTCTTTAAAGCGCACCTTAAGCCATGCTTCCGCTTGCTGTCGTTCCTCGCCAATGAGTAAGTATTGCGACAGTTTGTGTTGTCGTTCCCAAGTTAGTGCCTTATCCAAGAAGTACGTGTGCTGATGTACGTAATCCTTGTGCCGTGCAAACAGTTCTAATAGTCCGGAGAGCGCCTGATCAAAGTCGTCAATTCCCTCACGAAAATACACCCAATTAATTTTGCAAATTGTCGGATGCATATTGGGAAAGCTCGAATGCAGTCCCTTTGCTTGGTAAGCATCCCAGTCAGCATCCGTTCCTTGGGGATTCCGTTGTTGCCAGGTATCACGACTAATCTGTTCGATATGCAACAACGGAATAATCCGCTTGTGGTACTTGATTGCCAGTTCGATTTCTTTACGGCAGTAGGGGGAGTTGATGGAATGGGGTGCAATGATGAACAGGAAGTTATCCGCCTTTTCAATCCCATCATCAATTTGGTTTTGAAAATCTACGCCCAGAGGAATATTTTCAAAGTCAAACCAAATTTTTAAGCCATACTCAGTCAGGTGCTTGTAGAGCTTAAGGGCAAAGGCTTTACTATCGGCTCGTCCATAGGAGATAAATCCGTTGTGGAAGCCAGGACGCTGTTCATACATCTAACTTGAGATAGATTTATTTATAATATCCACAACTATAACAAAAGAACTTGAATGCGACTCGAACAGCGATCGCGAATTAGGGCTTGCTGTTAAAACCTGAAACCCTATCGTTTGTTTTATGTAACGGAGACACTCGGATATCAAGACTTACCCAGGCTTTCCCGTTGAACCATTTGTAGGGGCACGACATGTCGTGCCCTTACCGTCTTTTAAGCGACGCTAATGGTTGCATGGAGGGATGGGTGTTCGTGTTCAACCACAAACACATTGGCATAAAGGTTTGCCACAATTTGCTTCCCTTCTAGCGTCAACTCTAAGTAGCGCAATGAGTCCTTAATGTAGGGATACACCCCACTCCAGTAAAACTTGGAATAGTTCTGGCGCAAGTCTCCTGGATGACTATAGCCTAAGGCTTTATTCACACCCGTTTCTTCAAACTCATAGTACAAAGCACTAATCTTTTTCAAGTAGCGCGGATCACTGAGTTGACCAATTAAATCGGCAGATCTCACCAAACCCGGACAGTTGCTTGTGTCTAGGTGGTCTTGATCAGTTGGCACCGGAAAACGAGTGAGTTCAATATTCCGCTTAATTTCTTCGGCGTCAATCAGTAAATTGCCACCAAACCGTTCTTCAATAAACAGCTTACCGCGATCAACGTGATAGGGGGTGAGGCTGGCATCTGTCGCCCCTGGTGGTAAACTCACCTTGTCCCCATCTACGCCTGTGGCATAGCGGTTTTCACTTAAGCGGTCTTGTCGGCAGACGCCTTTAACGTAACCAATATCATGGCAGAGTAAGGAGATAATCGCATGCATCCAGTCTTCACAGGAAATACCTCCTTCACGGATATGTTTACCGCGCAGAATTTCCTGTCCGACTAAGGTGACTAAAATGGTGTGTTCAACATTGTGGTAGAGAGCGTCACTATTGGCAATATTTTCTAATGCCATACCGCCCGCCCAGCCGATAATGTCACCGTAGTCAGACTTCCAGCCACCGTAAGTTCGGCTGTAGCCTTCGCGAATCCGATACACAAAGTTGTCGATCAGTATTTGGGTTGTGTCAAACATACAGGGTTACCTCAAGGGGATTCATTAGGACAATCGAAGTTTATGAGTTAGTAGTTGACTATAATGATAAATCTCTCTGAGAGTTGAGTAATCCTTTCCTTTGCCATTAATCCGTCTTGGCTCAAAAGCGGTGATTTTCACGCCTAGGGCAGATATAGCGAAAAATTCTCAAACTCGATACTTCTAATGTAATAAAAATAGCGAAAAAGGTTGTGATGACGTTTTTTCGCTCAACGTGATACTTTGAGGCAATCCGTGTGAGGCGGATCACCTGATTGCAATTAGCCAAACACCTCTGCTTCAATACCATGCCACCACTCACCCAGATTCATCAGATCCTGATGAATCTCAGCTAGCTCACGAGTATAGGCATCTGGTGTCATGGTTGCTTTACGCTCTTGGAGTTTCTGTAAACGCAATTGCACTAACAGCCAAGGCTTGGCAATGCCGTCTGTCGCTTCAATGTATTTGGCTAAGTCTTTACTGTTCATTTTATTCTGTATAGGCGCGATCGCACATCAAGAACCCAAACTGCCAAAAGCCCCGTCTGATATCCAGATCAGGCGGGGCTAGTCACTGTTACTGACGTGACATCTTCACTGGATTACCTTCAAGCGGCAGCCATTTGCTGATTCACAAAGTCCCAGTTAATCAGATTGTTGAGAAACGCTTCCACAAAATCAGGACGCTTGTTTTGATAATCCAGATAGTAGGCGTGTTCCCACACATCACAGGTTAACAACGGTGTCATCCCTAAAGCAATGGGGTTGACAGCATTGGCGGTGTTAACTACTTTGAGCGTGCCATTATCGACGACTAGCCACGCCCAGCCACTACCAAATTGGCTTGTAGCCGCATTCTTGAATTCTTCCTTGAACTTATCGTAGCCGCCTAAATCAGACTTGATTTTGTCAGCGACTGCACCACTGGGCGCACCGCCACCACCCGACTTCATCGAGTTCCAGAAGAAGGTGTGATTCCAAGCTTGGGCGGCATTATTGAAAAGCCCTGACTTGGACGAATCATTGTAGCTAGCCTTAATGACTTCCTCGATGGACTTGTCAGCCATACCAGCGGCTTGCGACATGTCGTTGAATTTAGTGACGTACTTCGCGTGGTGCTTGTCGTGATGAAACTCTAGTGTTTTAGCTGAGATGTAAGGCTCCAGTGCGTTGTAAGCATAAGGTAAATCAGGAAGTGCGTAGGCCATATTGTGTTCTATCCTCTCAAATACTGTGTTCTAGCGTGAAGTACCCTAACTTGCTTCGCTGAAGTTAGGGCTTCTAACTTAGCTAAACAAGGACGGTCTTATTCGTCTTTAGGATTTCCCGTTTCATCCGCCGATGCCACGTTGGGTACTTTCTAATTCCTAAGAACAGAAAGTCCAGAACTCAATCTGGTGATGGTCTTACTCCGCGTCCACAGGCAGCCGTCCGCCTTCCGCAGACAGTTATTTTTTTCTGTGCAACACAACTTGGCTTATCTTTTACCCCTGAGCGTAGTCGAAGGGAACCAGCGGTCATGTTCCTTCCAGAGCGGCGATGTTTGGAGCGACCAGTATCTTACTTCTACTTTGAAGTTAGCCTGTCTGATAGTCCATACGCCCGTGGTTAGCAACCAAATATATGATAGTATATTCGTGTTGCAGTTGTCAACACATAATGAAAACCCAAAACCTCCATGTAAGGTTATCTGAAAAACGAATGAAAAAACTCAAAGGTTATGCCCAAGAAAAAGAAAAAACTATCACTCAGCTTATTGAAGACTGGATAGATAGATTGCCAGTCAATAAATCTATTGATTGACTCCGTACCTCCGGAGAGTCCGCTGTCCATCCTCACCCTACGAACGTTGAGGGTCAGGACTTTCGCGACTACGTTAAAACGAACCGAGACTTTAGATGTCTTTCTTTGGTTAAGTATTACTATATCAAGGAATTCACGGCTGTTGTGATAACCATTCACAATAGGATTGTTTTTGTGATGGGTAGCCATCGCTTTAAGTCTATGGTTGATTCGGTAGTATCCACCCGTGGCGAATCTGGCTCGACGCGATCGCTCTCTCGTAGCCGGAGGGGGCATTAGGCTGAGTAGTCGTAG
>CAKZMA010001189.1 GCA_937127375.1 uncultured Coleofasciculus sp.
ACGTTGTTGAACCTAGGGCGAAGTCGGCGTATTATGACCAGAGTCGCGATCGCGTGGTAATTAATTTGAAGAGTGGGGCGACGTTTAGCTTTCCCCCAGCATTAGCGCAAGGGTTAGCCGATGCTTCTCCAGAGGATTTGGCTGAGGTTGAAGTGACGCCATCGGGGGATGGGTTGCATTGGGAGAAGCTGGATGCGGATTTTAGTGTTCCGGCGCTTTTGGCTGGTGTGTTTGGCACGGCGGCGTGGATGGCTCAGGTTAAGATGAAGGTAAGTTAGGGTGCGATCGCATTCTTGCTTTTTTCATGCATTCTGGTTGATATGAGTGTATTCTCCTAAAATAGTTAAGAGTTGACAAGTAAGCTCACCAGGCGTAAGAGAAAAATGGATAGCGTAGCACAAGAGAACGACGTAATTGTTACTGATCAGGATACTGCCGAAGAAGATAGCGGCGATAGTGGTGGATTGTATCCCTATGACCCAACTAAAGCCGATATCGACATTAGAGAAGATCCTCAGACAGTTTTCGAGTTAATGAGAAAATATGACAATGGTAAGCTTATTATCGATCCGGATTTTCAGCGCAATCCTCGAGTTTGGAAGTTAGAGCAAAAAAGCAAATTTATTGAGTCTGTCATTCTCAATTTTCCCCTTCCGCCATGGTATGTCAATCAAACGGAAGAGGGCAAGTACATTGTCGTGGATGGTCTACAACGTACTACAACTTTACATGATTTTGTTAATAATACATTTAAGTTAAGTGGTTTAGAAGCTTTACCTAAATTAAATGGTTCTAATTTCACTGACTTAAAAGAATTACCAGGTGACTATCAAACAAGGATTGAAGACAAAAAGCTTAATTTGTATATCATAAAGCCCTCCGTTCCCGTTAAAGTTGTTTATGATATTTTCAACAGAATTAACACGGGGGGAACAAACCTTAGTCGTCAAGAAGTGAGAAACTGTATTTTTTCAGGTAAATCAACAAACTTGCTTAAAGAGTTATCAGAACAAGAATATTTCAGGAAAGCCATTGACAAGGGAATTTCACCCGAAAGGATGAAAGATAGAGAAATTATTTTGCGCTATTTAGCTTTTAGAATTTTTGACTATGCAAAAGATTATCAAGGTGATTTGGGTGATTTTGTAGAAAAGGCAATGAAAAAGATAAATCTGATGTCAGATGAAGAAATAAAAGCGTTGAAAAAGGATTTTGAGCGAGTAATGAAGTTGACTTTTAATTTCTTTGGAAATAAAAATTTTCGTTTGCCTACAGGTGCAGATCAGAGAAGGACAAGAATAAACATTGCAATTTTTGAATCTGTATCTTATTTTTTCTCTATAAATAATGATGAGTTTTTAGAAAAACACAAAGAGGCGATTAAAAGTAATTTTATTAAATTACTAGAAAATCAAGATTATCTCGATTCTATAAAATCTGCCACGAGCGGTAAAGCCAAGGTGTATACTAGGTTTAAGCTAGCTCAAGAAATTTTAGGAGACGTATAAAAAATGCTCAAAAAAATAATCATAAAAAATTTTAAATGCTTTAGGGAAGAAACAGAATTTCCTTTGGGGCAGTTAACTTTACTGACAGGGATTAATGGACGTGGTAAATCAACCATGCTTCAATCCTTACTTTTAATGAGACAATCCATAGAACATAACGATAATGCTGCCCAACTTGTATTAAATGGTAGTTGTCTGAATTTAGGTAGTTTTAATGAAATTAGAAATAGCAATATATCAAGAGAAGAGTCCATTGTATTTAGATATTTGTATGAAGATAATATATACGATGACAAAACTAATAATTTTAAAATTATTGGAGCTGCTCAATATCATTTCAATGAAAATTATGAAGATGATATGGTCGCTCAAATAAGTAGGATTGAATTTAATGATGAGATTATAGAACGTGATAGCAATCAATTAAACAGTATATCATACAAGCTGAACTCAGTTTATGAAAAATCTGATGAATGCAATCAAGACTTGCATCCCAATCGATTTAATTTCATATTTAGTACTCAAGAAAAAGAAAATAAAAATAATGGCTCTTGTTCATTGTTAAAATTATTACCTTTCTCCGATAATAGAATTTTTGAAAATGCAAGAGGTGAAAATATTGAAATAGATTCAAAACTATATAAATCTTTGTATTTCGACAGGATTCATTACATATCAGCAGACCGTGTGGGTCCACAAGAATTTTATTTTAAATCCACCTTGACGAAATTTCCCAATGTTGGTTCAAAAGGTGAATTTACAGCTAATTTACTACATAAAAATAAAGATTATCTAGTTAACGATAACTTATGTTTAGGAGAAGACGCCAAAACGTTAGCAACTCAAACAGAAGAATGGCTGAATAACATTTTTGATGGCGCAAAGGTAGAAATTTTAGGCTCAGATAGTAATATACTTGAACTCTTAATGAATGCGAGTACATCAAAAGACCGTTTTAGACCAGCTAATATTGGCTTTGGATATCATTGTGTTTTACCGATTGTTGTTTCAGCATTGATTGCCAAAGAAGGTGAAATATTAATTGTAGAAAACCCTGAAGCACATTTACATCCTAAGGCACAATCACGACTGGCTAAATTTTTAGCTAAAGTAAGTAGCTGTGGTGTGCAAGTTTTTATGGAATCCCACAGCGATCATATTTTGAATGCTTTGCGAATAGCAGTTCTAGATAAAATTTTGAATCATCAAGATTTAAAGATACTATATTTTCAGCAAAAGCCTAAACAGCCAGTTATAGAAATTCCTGTGCAGCCTGATGGTGGTATTGAGGAGTGGCCCGAAAGCTTTTTTGACCAAATGGATAAAGATTTTGAAAGGCTTTTTGGAATATAAAATGGAAATATTTATTAATGAAGTGTCTCTAGAAGGTC
>CAKZMA010001190.1 GCA_937127375.1 uncultured Coleofasciculus sp.
AATGACATAAGACAAATCACCACTCAACCCTAACTTGACACCCTTGTCCGGGTGCTGTGTTAATTGTAAAACGACCCCCTAACGCTTGAGTACGTTCCCGCATCCCTTGCAGTCCAAAACCCGTGGTATTCTGCGTCACATCAAATCCTCTGCCATTATCCTGAATGATCAGATGGAACTGGGAATCTGTCCAAATCTGGATACTCACCTCCGTGGCTTTGGCGTGTTTATAGATATTGGTGAGGGATTCTTGGATAATCCGATAACTCGCCATTTTCATATCAGGCGTCACCGGATGGGACAAATTAATCTGACAATCGGGTAAGATACCTGTAGACTTGTGAAACTCTTGGATTAAAGACGCGATCGCATCCTCTACAGATTGCCCTTGTAACGGGTTAGACCGCAGGGTGGCTACGGATTGACGCACGTCTTGCAGTGCAGTCGCGGCGACTTGTTTGACTTCGAGTAAAAAATCTTTGGCTTCGGCGGGATTCGACTCCAAAAGCCGCAACGCCGCTTCTAAGTGCAGATTAAACGTAATCAGAGAATGTCCCAAGGAATCATGGATTTCCCTCGCAATACGATTCCGTTCTTGCAGCGTCGCCATATCCTCAATTCGGGTAGCATAGCGTCGCAGTTGAGCATTTGCCTGTGCCAATTCGTCCCGACTGCGCCGTTCGGCTAATACGGCATCAACTAATAACTGTAAAAAGACCAAGACTAAGCCAAAGACTACTATAGAACTTAACAGGATAAATAGCCAGCGTTCTGGCATTGCCAAACGTGGAGGGCGAAGGCGAAGGCTGCGAGACTGAAATCGGTCAACTTCTCGCATTAGAAATAAGACAAAGGCAAATCCGGTAATAATTAAGCGACTTTGCCGTTCAAAGATAAAACAGTTTCGGATAACTAAAATAATTAACATCAAGGGTAACATACGAAGTTTACCCACCAAGGAGACGAGGAGAATTACGCCAATTTCCACGCCGGTATACATCACCTTGACCGATTTCTGAGTCGGTAATCTCAACCCCATCACACCAAAGACGGCTAAACCCAACAAATTCAGGAGAGGGAAGCGAGGGAGATGGGGAAAGGGAAACCGCAGGAATTCAATGATAGCGATGATTCCCAGGAGAATCCATTCTAGATATAAAAGGAAAGGAATTGGGTGTTTGGTCATTAGTCATTTGTCATTTGTTATTTGTTGTTCGTAAAGTCGGGGCGGGTTTAGTTTCATCTCGGTGTAACCAAAAAGATAGTAGTGAAACCCGCCCCTACACAATCTCCCTCTGCTTCCCCTGCTCCTGATAACTGATAACTGATAACTGATAACTTATAACTTATAACTTCCTCATCTCCCCATCACCTCCACACCAATATAGGACTAAAGTCCCACCTCAAATCAGGACGTTTGCCTCAGGCGGTATAACCCTTACAGTTTCTAGGATAGAGACATCGAACACCAAATCGTTGACAACTCTAACATTATGAACATCAAACTCTTTCCTCTATTCGCTACCATCGCCGCAATTACCCTAGCTGCTGCACCCATGGCAACATTTGCCCAACCCCGATTCGCAGAGGAACTCAACCTAACAACCGACCAACAAACGCAGTTAGAACGCATCCGGGATAACAAACACTCGCAAATCGAACAAATTCTCACCCCCGAACAACGGGAACAGTTCCAAGAATTGCAGGGACAACGCCAGCGACACCGGGAAGGGATGCGGGCGCTAAATCTGACCGAAGCACAACGGAATCAGATGCGGGAAATTCACCAATCCGCACGGGAACAGATGCGAGATGTTCTAACCGAGGAACAACAGGAACAGATGCGTCAGATGCGTGGAAATCGTCGGGGTCAAAGAGGAATGGGACGTCCAAATCAAGCCCAATAGATAAAAAGTAACCCGAAAACCCAGTAGGGGCGCACAGACGTGCGCCCTTTCTCTGACGTGCGCCCTAATTGGTATCTCAACCAGATCCCCGACTTCTTCAAGAAGTCGGGGATCTAATTAATTAGCGTCCCAGCAATTAAAATCGCCGAACCCTACAAAAATTCAACCAAAGCGGATTAATATCAGCATATTAAGATATTCGACAACTCCAGCTCAATATGCATCGACTGAAGTTTCTCAAAGCACTTCGCCTTCCCCTAGGCGTCGGAATTATCAGCTTTTCCTTTGCCACAGGTAAGCTCCTCCCCCAAACATTGCCCCTATCCCAGGATTTAATTAACCTCAACTCTCAGGATGGAGAAACCCTACTCGTTGAAAGTAATGCTCGTCGGGACTATTTCCCCTTAAGTATCCATTTTGAAACCCAGGAAAATTTAGCCTATTGTGGCGTCGCCAGTATAGTGATGGTACTCAACGCCCTTTCTATCCCCGCACCGCCAACCGCTAACTTTGGGGATCATCACATTTTCACTCAAGAAAATGTTTTAAATGAACAAACCGAAAAAATTCTCCCTGCTGCTGTCATTGCCCGTCAAGGGATGACCTTAGACCAATTAGGTCAACTCTTAGAAACCTATCCCCTCAACGCTGAAGTTTACCACGCCAGTGAGGTGACTCTGGACAAATTCCGTCAGATGGTGGTCGAGAATTTAGAAGACCCCAACAACTTCGTCTTAGTCAACTACTTACGAAAAACCATAGGTCAGGAACGGGGCGGACATATTTCCCCGATCGCGGCTTATAATCCACAGAGCGATCGCTTTCTAATTTTAGATGTATCCCGCTACAAGTATCCGCCCATTTGGGTCAAAGCGGAAGAACTCTGGCAAGCCATGGGGACGGTGGATTCTACCTCAGAAAAAACCAGGGGTTTTGTTCTGATTAATCGTCGTTAATTAGGGGAAAGCTGAATCAGCGTATCCATAAGGGCG
>CAKZMA010001191.1 GCA_937127375.1 uncultured Coleofasciculus sp.
TTGTTACGTTGTCTTTATAATTAATGAGTTTTGACTCAAGATAATTGTAAAAAAAAATAAAATATCCGGTAAAAGATAAATTTGATACTTTTTCCAAAAAAAAACATAGTATAGTTTTTCAAGGCTAGGTCTATCAAAATATATGAAATGACTACTCATTTGACTGATACCAGGCATGAAGTTTCGACTTTGGTGGATCTACTGGGCTACAGAGCGCAAAATCAGTCTGACAAAACGGCTTATACCTTTTTGCAGGACGGAGAAACACAAGCAGATAGCCTAACTTATAAAGAATTGGATAGACAGGCACGAGCGATCGCCGCCAGGCTTCAGAGTCTCGGTGTCGCTGGCTCCCGTGCCTTGCTGCTCTACCCACCAGGTCTGGAGTTTGTTGGTGCCTTCTTTGGGTGTTTATATGCTGGGGTAGTGGCTGTTCCCGCTTATCCACCCCGGCGCAACCAAAATATGTCTAGGCTACAAGCGATTGTGGCTTCTTCCCAGGCAACAGTAGCGCTGACCACCACATCCTTATTAAGCCGCGTAGAAAATCGCTTTACCGAGGAGCCTGAATTAGCTCAATTGCCCTGGCTAGCCACAGATAATATTGCCAGCGCTCAAGCGGAAGCATGGCAGCAACCGGACGTGAGCAGAAACACCCTGGCTTTCCTCCAGTACACCTCAGGTTCAACGGGTACGCCAAAAGGTGTCATGGTTAGCCACGGTAATTTATTACACAATTCCGCTGTAATCCACAAAAGTTTTGCCGATACACCCAACAGTCGGGGTGTAATCTGGCTACCCCACTACCACGATATGGGATTAATTGGGGGGGTACTGCAACCTCTCTATGTCGGTATGCCGATAATTTTAATGTCAGCCGTGATGTTTATGCAAAAGCCTTGGCGCTGGCTACAGGCAATTTCCCACTACAAAGCGACGACTAGCGGTGGACCGAATTTTGCTTATGATCTTTGTATCCGTAAGATTACTCCTGAACAACGAGCAAGTCTTGACTTGAGTAGCTGGGAAGTGGCGTTCACCGGAGCTGAACCTGTCCGTGCTGAAACACTGGAGCAGTTTGCTGCTACGTTTGCTGATTGTGGCTTCCGACGGGAGGCATTTCACCCCTGCTACGGAATGGCGGAAACAACTTTGATGGTTTCGGGAGGGTTGAGAAATGCTCCACCCGTTATGCGCCAAGTTGATGGGGTAGCACTCGAACGAAACCAAGTAGTGACGGCGACAAGCAAGCAGGAAATCACGCGAACCCTTGTCGGCTGCGGCCAGAATTTATTAAACCAGAAAATCGTGATTGTCGATCCCAAATCCTTAACTCCCTGTCCCGTTAACCAAGTGGGAGAGATTTGGGTATCAAGTTCGAGTGTAGCTCAGGGCTATTGGAATCGACGTGAGGAGACAGAACAGGCGTTTCATGCCTATCTAGCAGATACGGGTGACGGACCTTTTTTACGCACGGGGGACTTGGGATTTTTGCAGGATGGTGAGTTATTTATCACCGGGCGGATTAAAGATGTGATTATCATCCGGGGACAAAACCATTATCCCCACGACATTGAACTCACCGTCGAGAAGAGCCACCCGGCATTAAGGTCTGGTTGTGGATCGGCGTTCGCGGTGGAGGTAAAGGGCGAAGAGCGACTGGTAGTGGTTCAGGAGGTGGAGCGGAGTTACCTGCGGAAGCTGAATGTGAATGAGGTGATAGAGAGTATCCGTCGGGCTGTGACAGCAGAACACGCTCTACAGCTTTATGCCACAGTCCTAGTTAAGACTGGGAGTATCCCCAAGACTTCGAGTGGTAAAATTCAGCGCCACGCCTGTCGGTCTGGATTTCTAACTGGAAGTTTGAATGTTGTGGAGGATTGGAGTGAGACTCCTCAGGGCAAATCGAAATTCATCCATCTAAAAGCTGAGGTCGAATCCATGTTACAGGAACTATCAACTAGTCGATAAAAAAGAGCGCTTTTGGTAACAGTAAAATTTGACAAGCTTTATAGCAACTGTCTTTTGCTATTTAGACAACCGAGAGTCATAAAAGAATGCTAATTCACACGAGTAAGGTCTAAACAATGGAAATTCAGGGTTCTCAAGCAATGACATCTTCAGGCTCGGAAAGTCTCCCCGTCGAGATTCAACGCAATGCAGGCAAGAATCTGCCAACAGCGACAGAGATTCAAGAGTGGATCGTCTCCTATTTAGCTCAACTGCTAGAAATCGATCCAGATGAAGTGAATGTCGCGATTCCCTTCGACCAATACGGGTTTGATTCCTCAGTTGCCGTTGGTATGACCGGTGATTTAGAGGATTGGGTGGGTAGAAAAATTGATCCAACTTTGCTGTACGATTACCCCACCATTGAAACTTTGGCTCAGCATTTAGCTGAGGAATTCAAACTCAGACAGTAGAACGCCATAACTTAAGTGCAAAATACCATTTGTCCTTACTTGGACGCTTTCAGGAGAATGTCATGATTAATGCCACCAAAGATCCGGGTCTAGCCAACAAAATTTCGACTGTATCCGATGGAAAGGTAAAGAAGCATATAAAACTGGCAGAAATCACCTATCGGCGTAATACTGAGTCTGACTTTACTGAGAAAATAGAGGAACTGGATAGGAACTTCAACTATAGCAGCAACAGCGACTATTATTGGGGCGAACCCGAACTTTCACTGCTTTACGGTACCCCACTCTACGAACAAGCTTCCTCCTCACAAAAGTTAGCTCTCAATCACCTTTATTGGGCAACTCAGTATAATCAGACGGCGGCGACTGAAGCAAATGCCGTACTTTACAATCAGGTGACGGCTGGAGTTTTTCGAGCGTTTAGCGATTACGAAGCGCTCTGCCAAGAGCTAGATCTTGAGACAGCTCAGGAACGGCATCATATTCATGCCTTCCATATGATGGGCTACAAAACAAAAAAAGCTCTGTTAGGTTCCACATTTAATACTTCTATTCAAGGGAAGTCTTACAAAAAAAACGATTTACGTCGAGGAGTTACGCGAAGACAGATCTTCACGTTTAATATGCTAGGTTCGCCTTTATCAGGATTTCAGGAAACTGCCTTGCGTTTCGTCACCAACAAAGTAATACTGAGAAAGCAAGCCCATTGCTATTCTCAGTATTTAAGAGAGTTGGAAGAGAAAGGCGAGTCAATTCCCGCTCAAACAACTGGTTTATTGGGGCAATTAGCACCTCGACCTTTTCTACAATTCTTTACTGTGAACTGTGGAACGTCGCCCTTCTTGGCGTGTCTGTTTTACGTCACGCGCTTCATGGCAAATATGCTGATTAAGAATTATGAATACCGCTATTCCCAGTATTACAGGGAACTAGAAAAGCAAGGTGAATTTATCCCAGCTCCACTAGCTGTTTCCCATTACCATCTCTTGGACGAAGCCTTCCACACGACAACGTCCCAACTAATTGCTCGAGAGCTATACAAGGATTTCCCGAAGCCAACAGCCTACGAGAAATTTTTAGCTAATCTAACCATCTACAGGGCGCAAGTTGTGGTTCTAAGTGGACTTTCTGGTGGGATACCTGCCATATTTCGGCAGGATGACACGTTCATGCTCTCGTTTTATCGGCTGCTACAATCTCCTGTATTTAATATGTCTGACCGAGAAGCACTTCAGTGGCTCCAGAAGTGTATGTGTCAAGAACACGATGGTTTCCATTTGACTTTCAAGTATCACCAACGTCTCCTATCAGATCTCCGTCGGCTTTTCGAGCCTATCCATTATCTTTGGTCTGGTAACCGTCAAATGAGCGTTATGGCTTCCGGAGGCTCAATTGACAAGGCTATCCAAAATAACATTAAGGCTTTTGAGCAGTTCTCTCAGACTATCACCTAAAGAAAGTTCAACATTCTGAATGTTTGAATTGATTCGCTTGCACATCAACAGAAATACTCACAGTTAGAGGTTTGGCAGTGGAACCCATCGCAATTATTGGCATAGGTTGTCGTTTTCCCGGAGCGAAAGATCCCGAATCCTTCTGGCAGCTATTGCGTAATGGTGTGGATGCGATCGCACAAGTGCCAGAAGATCGTTGGGATATTGACGCCTTCTATGACCCGGAACCCGGTACACCCGGAAAAATGAGTACCCGCTGGGGTGGCTTCTTAGAGCAGGTCGATCAATTCGACCCCAGTTTCTTCGGGATTTCTCCCCGCGAGGTGGAGCGAATGGACCCCCAGCAAAGGCTGGTTTTGGAAGTAGCCTGGGAAGCTCTGGAAAACGCCGGACTAGCACCGGACAAGCTGGCGGGTAGCCAGACAGGGGTTTTCATGGGAGTCGGCAACTACGACTATGGCAGGTTGTTAGCTAAGGATATAAGTCGCGTAAATGCCTACGATGGCACTGGCAACACTCTCTCCATTACCGCCAATCGCCTGTCTTACATTCTGAACCTGCGCGGACCAAGTGTGCTAATGGAAACAGCTTGCTCTTCCTCTCTAGTTGCGTTGCATTTTGCCTGTCGGAGTTTGCTTCAGGAAGAGTCCAA
>CAKZMA010001192.1 GCA_937127375.1 uncultured Coleofasciculus sp.
TGGACATGAAGGTTCTGTTTTATCTATAGCAATCAGCCCTGATGGAAAAACCCTGTTTAGCGGCAGTGAGGATAAAACAGTCAAAGTTTGGGACTTAACTACTCAGCAAGAAGTTAATACCCTAACTAAGTATTTAGACGCTGTAAAATCCTTGGTGATTAGTCCCGATGGTAAAACTTTAATCAGCGGTAGTCACGATGGTATAATCAAGATATGGAGTGTGCAGTAAAGATTGTTTATTTAGCCTTTCTAACCTAGTAAGATAATCGGAAAATGTCGCCCGAACCTGTTCGAGTTCTTGGGTTGAAAGTGTTACGGGTAAGAGAGTGCGATCGCGTTCGCTTGCTCGTGTCCGCAGGACGCAAGTGTGTCGGATATAGCAATCCTAAATAGGATGCAACAAGTGAAAAGATTGAAACTCAGGTCGAACAAGGGTTTCAGTTTTTCAAATTGCCACAACCTAAATAGGATGAATGTCACTGACTTAAGACTGGTGGGCAATGCCCACCCTACGGTATATCATGAACCTTCAGGTATGTTACTGACAAATTCTGCCAGGGTTTGTGCCGTTAAAGCCACCACGACCAAATCCTCTAATTGATTGACTTCAAGTAACTGTAAACGTGGCTCAATATCTGGCGGAACCTGGTCTAAGCGAGTCGAGAGGATACGCAATAACTGTCGTAATGTCCCTTGTTTAAGTCCTTGCTGTTGAGCCGCTTCCACTTCCTGTTGAGCGGCTTCTTCGGGTAGGGGGACAAGATTACCCTCTTGATCATAAAATCGTAACCAAACCGCCGTCTCTCGGTCTATAGTTCCGTGCCAAGTTCCTACCCATAACCCTAATGTCTGACACCACAGCCAACCCTGTTCATTGGGGACTAATGGTTGATACTGTTGAGACGCATCCAAATGCCACCCCTGTAATGAATTGGGGTCAAAGGGATTAAAGACAAAGTAATCCGGTGTTCTAAAAATGCGCTCATAAATATCTTTCTTCGTTCCCGTATCCATAGCTGCCGTAGAAGGAGACATTAATTCGACAATTACATCAGGGTAACGTCCTCCTTCTTCCCACACAACCCAACCTTGCCGTTCAGTCGTCCCGTCAACATTTAATACGGCAAAGAAATCGGGTCCTCTAAAATCTCGGTTCCGCGCCTGTTCACTGCTGTAATAGATAAACATATTACCGCTGGTGAAGAAATCATTGCGGTCAAGATAGGCTTGCTGCAATGAGCGAATCAGGACATTTATAGCAATACGGTGGCGATTACTTTCCAACGGTTCTCCATCATCAAAGATTAAGTCAGTTGGCGGCATGGATGGTTCCCAGCCTACCACAGTTTGGAATGTTGTCTCTTGGGTTACCAAATTTGACATGATCAGCGTCTCTCTCCACTAAGGTGCTTTTTTCCAGATCCCTAAACGTATCTTAACAAAAGCGCGATCGCTAACACTCCCTTTACTGATTGTCTTTATTAATCGGTTATAGTCATTGAGAACGAAAAAATTAATTAGGTTCGTAGTAAAAGCTTTTATTCCTAGATTTTGTGAGGTAACAGGCGTCAACAAAACCCACAACCTATTCCATCCTTGTATGTAGGGGCGCAAGGCTTGCGCCCCGTGTCACGCCAAGATATTTATATCCATTGTCATGATTCCCACTCAGATTTATTGTGATAAAATTTACTAATTATGGTTCAAGTCATCCAAGCTCAAACCCTGAATATCATTGACCTCGAACAAAAATTCGGTTTAACTCAAGCTGATGATGACCAATTTTTTTCAGAGTGGTACGAGAATCTTACCGAAATTTCTGACCTAGAAAAACAAGTGCTAGACCGTGTAAAGTCCAACTACTTAAGTTTGGTCAAACATCGGGAAATCTCCGAAAACATGGTCAAATTAGTCGTTCTGGGTCCTTTGCTGACTTGGACAGACTTTTATCACCTCCCATTTGATGTCGTTGATGAGCAATCTATGGAGGTAACAGTTCAAGACCAAGATGAACTTGTACGCGGTCGCCTGGATATTATGGTCTTAAAAGACCATTTGTGGTTACTGGTGATCGAGTCAAAAAATGCTGGCTTATCACTTCTAAATGGTATACCCCAAGCCCTCGTTTATATGGCGGCAAATCCTCATCCAGATCAAACTGTTTTTGGTTTAGTAACGAATGGGAGTGAATTGGTATTTATTAAACTCGTTCAACAAAACACACCCAAGTATGCCTTATCGGAACCATTTAGCCTATTGAAACGAGACAATGAACTCTATACTGTCTTGAGTATCCTCAAAAAATTAAGTCAACTGATGATTGATCAATAATAAATTTAAATGCACTATTATTTAACATGACCAATGACGATCTAAGTAGGTTGATGGAAATAAACTTAACAATATTAAGCTATGTAAACAACTCTCAAACTCTTACAAATGACAAATGATGATCACCGCCATTAACTTTAACTGTCCCTACCGACTTACTCACAATGTCTCATCGTCCCATTTATCTTGACAACCACGCCACCACCCCCATGGATGAATGGGTGCTAGAGGCGATGCTGCCCTATTTTAGAGAACATTTCGGCAACCCTTCCAGTATCAGCCATGCTTATGGTTGGGAAGCAGAAGCGGCGGTTAAACAAGCACGACAAACCCTTGCTGACGCTATCCACGCCACACCAGAGGAAATCGTCTTCACCAGTGGTGCAACAGAAGCGAATAATCTAGCAATTAAAGGGGTTGCTGAAGCCTATTTCAGTAAAGGGCGTCATATCATTACCGTCCAGACTGAACATCCAGCCGTGCTTGATCCCTGTACCTATTTACAAGACTTAGGATTTGAGGTCACATTTTTGCCTGTTCAAGGGGATGGACTCCTCGACGTAACCCAGCTAGAAAAAGCAATTCGTCCCGATACGATTCTAGTCTCAGTGATGGCTGCTAATAACGAAATTGGCGTATTACAACCCCTAGCTGAAATTGGAGAACTTTGTCACCAGCATCAGGTACTCTTCCATACCGACGCTGCCCAAGGGATTGGTAAAATTCCCTTGGATGTTCTAGATATGAATATTGACCTCATGTCCTTCACTGCCCATAAGCTGTATGGTCCTAAGGGGATTGGGGCGCTGTATGTCCGCCGCCGTAACCCGAAAGTGAAGTTAGCGTCACAAATTCAGGGCGGGGGACAGGAACGGGGATTCCGTTCGGGTACACTCTACACACCGCAAATCGTAGGCTTTGCCAAAGCGGTAGAACTCGGATTAGCCGAACAAGCCTCTGAATCTCAACGCCTCCGCCAGTTACGGGAACACCTCTGGACTACCCTGTCTCCATTAGGGGGAATTCACCTGAATGGTCATCCTGAGCAGCGATTGTCAGGAAATCTTAATATTTCGGTTGAGGGAGTAGATGGTTCTGCCCTGCTGTTGGGATTACAGCCTGTTGTCGCCGTGTCATCGGGTTCAGCTTGCTCATCAAGCCACGTAGCACCCTCCCATGTCCTCTTGGCACTGGGACATTCAAAACCTTTAGCTCATGCCTCAGTCCGATTTGGCATTGGGCGCTTTAATACCAGAGAGGAAATTGATCAGGTTGCCCAACACGCGATCGCGACAATTGAGTCCTTGCGTCAAGCTCAAACCCCTAAAACGTCGATTCTGTAACCCGCGATAACCCCCTCACAGCTAAACTGATAGTCTTACCCGTTAACAATCAACAATCAAAGCAGTATAATGTAAAATTGAGGAAACAGTTGCGTACCTACAGTGACACTAGGTTCGACCTGTAGAAACTATCTCATAGATACTGTCCGCAACTGATTCACACTTCCAGACTTTTGACTTGCACGTTACCAAACTCCAATGCTGACCCTTGGGCGAAGGGATATGACATTGGCTACCTGTAGCATTGGAGAAAAAGTAGATCCATGAGAGTGTCAGTAGTCTTCAGTCACTCCCCGATCACGATTTACGTTTTCTAAGTAAAGCTAAAGTTTTTGCTTTTCAGAATCATAAAGGGTAGCCAAAGTAAGAGTGACCGATCAATTTTAGGTATGCGATTTAAGATTTTTGGTGGAAAAGGTAACTCAGACAAGCATTCAAGCATTATTAAAGCTTGGCTCGTTTGCCTGTTCTCTAAACTAATCAGCTATCTAAAATTTCAACAAAGACCAAGCTTCAGTACTTGAGCGTACTGCCAAATTTTGAGGAAATTGAATGGCAAAGCAAATTATTATTGCAGAGCAATATCGTCTGGCTGCTGTCTTTTCAGAAGATCAAATCCAAGAACTTGTCGTTGCCACGGGCAGCCACCAAGTAGGTGATATTTATCTCGGCATTGTCGAAAACGTTTTACCAGGCATTGATGCCGCATTCGTCAATATCGGTGATGCCGAACGCAATGGATTTATTCATGTCACCGACTTGGGTCCGCTGCGACTTAAACGTCGCTCCGGGGCGATTACGGAACTGCTCACCCCGCAGCAAAAAGTCTTAGTCCAAGTGATGAAGGAGCCGACGGGCAATAAAGGTCCTCGGCTGACCGGAAATGTCAGCTTACCGGGTCGTTATCTGGTGCTGATGCCTTATGGACGAGGGGTTAATTTATCCCGACGGATAAAGAACGAAAACGAACGTAATCGCCTCAGAGCCTTGGCTGTGCTGATTAAACCCGCTGGGATGGGATTATTGGTTCGCACAGAAGCCGAGGGCAGAGCGGAAGAAGCGATAATGGAGGATTTGGAGGCGCTGCAACGTCAGTGGGAAGCCATCCAGCAGGAGGCAACTTCGACCAGAGCGCCAGCTCTACTGAATCGCGATGATGATTTTATCCAACGAGTCCTCCGCGATATGTACACAGCGGATGTGAATCGGATTGTGGTTGATTCCAATACTGGGGTCAAACGGGTAAAACAGCAGTTAGTAAGCTGGAGTGGCGGTCGATCACCGGAAGGGGTTTTAATTGACCATCACCGCGATCGCCTCTCAATTCTCGATTATTTCCGAATTAATGCGGCGATTCGAGAAGCCTTAAAGCCACGAGTCGATCTGCCATCGGGAGGCTATATTATTATCCAGCAGACGGAAGCCCTAACCGTTATTGACGTGAACTCCGGTTCCTTTACCCGTTCCGCCACGGCGCGAGAAACCGTCCTCTGGACTAACTGTGAAGCCGCGACGGAAATAGCCCGCCAATTGCGCCTACGTAATATTGCTGGCGTAATCATCGTGGACTTTATCGATATGGACTCGCGGCGTGACCAATTACAAGTTCTGGAACATTTCAACAAAGCGTTGAAAATGGACAAAGCCAGACCCCAAATCGCCCAATTGTCAGAACTGGGGTTAGTCGAACTCACCCGCAAGCGCCAAGGTCAAAATATTTACGAATTATTTGGTCGCACTTGTCCAAGCTGTGGTGGATTGGGACATCTGGTGCATCTTCCCGGTGAGCCAGAACCTCAAGTGCAGCAAGAGCCAGAGCCTATTTCTCGCGTTGACATCCCAGAAACCCCTGATCTTCCAGAACCCCTGGATATCCCTGGCTTTAATGAACCGGATGAACTGGAACTCAATCATCCGAGTTATCAAGAACGGGGAATCCCTGATGGCACTAATCGCCGCCGTCGCCGTCGCCGCTTGGAGGATGTAATCTCTAAGGATGAACCTGTAGCCAAGAGCAATGTTCGCCCAATAACTCTGTCCCAACGTTCCTCTGATGTGAGTGAAGACGTAGAGGGGATGAGGCGCGATACTACATCTGTTGAACGTCCCATCGTGTCAGACTCCAGTGAACGAGTGGGCAAACCCCAGCTCATTCGGTCGGTGGTAGAAATGGAACCGCCGGAAGTTATTCAGGTTGAGATGACGCCGGAAGAACAGGATGTTTATGCCTTGATGGGCATTTCACCATTAGTGCGGTTAGATAAGGAGATTAGAAATCCCCGATCAGTTATGGTTTCGGTGGTGCTTCCTGGAGAAGCTGAATCGGATTCTTCTGACAATGACATCCCTGACAATGACATCCCTGACAATGACATCCCTGACAATGACACTACTGACGATTCATGGGAGGATACGTCTCACCCATCAGAGGAGTCAGACTCAGAAGAGAGTTCAGACAAGGTACTGGTTACTTCTTCTGGAAAAGCCGTTGATGTTGATTTAGAATCATCGGATGATTCAAGCTCAACCAGCGAATCGGAAACGAAACCGCCTTTGATTCGTCGTCGTCGCCGCCGTTCTTCAGCAATGGAGAATGAGTGAGGGATAAAGGGGTTTCAAAAGCGGATTTGGTATCACTCCCCAAGCCAGCCTTCACCCCTAGCCCCTCTCCCGACTCCCCTCGTTCCCCCCTACCCCCCTCGTTCCCCCCTACCCCCCTCGTTCCCCCCTACAAGAGGGGGGATGACAGAGGATGCTTCGCTTTTTTTGCAGGGGGGATGACAGAGGATGCTTCGCTTTTTTTGCAGGGG
>CAKZMA010001193.1 GCA_937127375.1 uncultured Coleofasciculus sp.
TCAATTAAGGAGATAAAGTAATGCTGCTAAAGTTCCCGGTTTTAACCCGTCATCAAGTGAAAATACAACAGCCAATCAACTCCATAGCGTAAGCTGGGGCGATTTTGCCTACCCTAATTATCCAGATGTTGTTAATAGCTATCGATTAACTCAAGCTAAGGCAAAAGAGTTTGCAAAAAAGTTAGCTATTCAACAAATACGGAAAGAATGCTTGTTTTCTGTTATACCTCAGATAGAGGACAACATTTTTTATCAACTATCTGAAACGATTGTAGTAACACACTCAACATCAACAGATAACTGTGAATACATGCAAGGCGAAATAACGGCTAAAGAACTAACGCTAGATGGGGAGTAATCATGGATGTTTTAGAGCATTAATTCTGGCGTTCATCCACCAAAATATAACCTTTTTCTTCATCATAAATAACCTGAAAACCAAATTGCTGTAAATCAGAGAAAGCAGAGTCCATGTCTTTCCTGATTCCTAAAATTCTAGATAGCTCCTTGAGCGCGTCTAAACGATTGTAAAACTCCAGTGATAACTTGGTTGTCACTGTTGTTTCTATGTTGCCCGTCTCAGGGTTCTTAACCGTTTTCTCTTGCTTGGTTTCGGTTACTTTGGCAATAGAGGCAACATCAATATCGGTTAGGTCTAGAGTATCCCAGATCATCAACTTGCCGTCTACAATTTCCGCCACGTCAGTGAATCTACTGAGGGCAATAATCAACAGTTCTTTGACCAGCCTATCTGTATCTATTTTAAGTCGATTTAGTCTAGCTTTTTGTTGGGCTGCGATCGCCTTTTTAATTTCGGGGTCATGCCCCAGATCATGTCCGATGTCGTAAGCTGATATCGGACTGTACCCAGCCGCGATCGCAGCCGCCGTATCATTTCCGCTGCGGATTTTCTCACGGATAAAAATCTTCTGTCGTTGTTCTGGGGTCAAGCTTGCTTTGTTGTCCCCTTTGCGCCGTGCCATTGTAGCCTTTGTTTTTGCTTTGGCTGCACCATTGCCTGATGTAACCGATTTTCGTTTTCGTCCAACCATGTTTAAATAAATAATCCGCTAGACTAATATATTATCATTTATTTTTAACTCAATGAGTGTAATCGCAAGCATACAGGAAGAAATCCGCCAAAACATCGAGGATATTCTGACAAATAAATGCCCGTTGTCAGGACAAAAACTATTCTATCCCATCAACCTAGTCAAGCAGCAAGCTGAAATTGATATCAAAGAAGCCCTAAAGGAAGAGATACGGATCGAGGTGACGCATGTGGGAGTTGAATCTAGACTTGAAGGTGGGGCTAAAATAGTTATCAAATATGCGATAAAAAGGAACGTAATAGTGGCTGAGCTTGAAAAACAAATAGAGGAGCTGTCCATCAAAGTAGACGAGGAAGCCAACAAGCTATCTGACCTTGTTACCCTGGTTGCTGGCTTAGAGGGCAGGGTGACGGCGATAGAAACCGATACTACCGCGCTTCAGACTGATTTAGCTAGCGCCAAAAACGACATCGCGATAAACCACGATGATTTGATTGAAATTGACGGCAAGATTGCAGGACAAGGACAGTTGGTAGCTTGTCATGCAATGGCGGCGGGGGTTAATGGCGGCGATCCGAGCCAGGAAGATAGCTGGACGCCTATCCCAATCAACACAATCACTCACAAAAGCGGTTATTTGGCAACCGAGGGAGTGGCTTTCCTTAGTGGTAGTCAGATCAGAATCCCACCCGGAAAATATAAAATTATTGGGCGGGTTTTCGGCTGTGGAGTCGTCCGTTTCCAATCCGCCATCTCAGTCAACAGCACAATCATTGCGATCGGGGAGTCCATTGGCGCAAGTAAGGATGCTTTTGCGGTAGGCTTAACCTTGTGTCAAATCTCCGAGGTAGTAACCGAGGTCGAGTTAGCTGTTGAAGCCATGATCGCCATAGAAGGGATCTACAGTCATTTGCACAGTTTTGAGGCTTCTTTAGGAGTAGCTGTGTTTGGGAACGACCCAAACATCCAAGTTCCGGTATCACAAGATGCTGAGGAGCACTATTCTAATATCACGATTTACCGCGTCCCCTAAAAATTCGCTGGCGTAGCGACCCTCGCAGCGTTGTATGGGTGTCGCGATAGCCTGGACGGGTAACATACCACACATAGCGGTACGCTGTTTGCCACGAGTATCTCAGCATTGATTGAATTACCGCACGTTGATCGGATACCAATGCCGATGCATTCTCTCTGATAAATTCCAGTGCCACTTTTTTCTTTGGCACGGGGATTGAATATGTTATTCGATGAGGGCTTTTTTTGGACATCTGATTAGCGGATAACGAGTGACAACAAACCTGAGTTACAAACCTCTACGGTCAAGACGCTTTCCGAGGGGTAAATTTGCTGGCTTCCCTACGACGTAAGAATCACCGTCCTTATAGGACGGTGATTGTCAATTTTCTAGCGAAGTGCATTAGGATCTAGCTTTTCCTCCTCATAGGTAATGAATTGGTTTGTTTTCATTCTTACCATCTGTAAGTGTTCAATCAGTTCAGCATAGTGTGCTTCATTATCTATTGCTTCAGCGATAGCTAAAGCACAATTAATAATTGCCTGATTCACTGAATCATGCTTGACGCGCCTGATTTCGGTAGCGAGCGGGTGGTAGGAAAATAAAGCGGCAATTTTGTCGGGATCTGGTTTCATAGCTTTTAATATCAAAAAGTGTGAATATTTAGGCGATCGCTTTTATTTTAGCGATCGTGATAAAATTTGAGAATGATTACCGGGCATTATAATGCTGCAACTCAACAAAGAAGCAAAAAAATTGCTGCAAGACTTTCGGAGGTGGGAACCGCGATCAGCTTGGTCGGATGATCAGAACAAAAGGTACGAAAAGATAGAACGGCTTTATGGTCGGCTTCTGTCTATACTACTCTATGTGAACCAGGACGCGATCGCAGCCGACCTGATCACTCCAGAGGAAAAGGATGATCTGAGCAGCGCGATCAGCAGAATACATGAATCTTTGTTCTGGACAGAAAAAGCGATTGGAGTATTGGAAGCTGATCCAGAATACGATCTTGAATGGGTGCTGATCAATGAGTATCAAAGTGATGGTTGCGGGATCTTGTCAGAGTCCTACAAATTAGTCGCTAGCAGGCTAGTAAACGAATGCCACCACTCTCTAGTTCTGCAAAATGCCCTAGTGCGTTTGATGAACTCCTTTTATTTGGGCGGGTCAGTATATGATAGCACGATCGCGCGAATGAGAAAAGCACACAAAGAGCAAGGTGAAATGATCGCCCAACTAGAAAAGCCGTCAATAATTACCCGGCAGGTTATATCAGAATCAGAGCAGGGTATAAAGATCAAAAGCAAGCGCAAACGCGCCCCTGTCGGATTTGCCCACAGCATAATTAAGTCAAATAGGGAAAGATTTCTTAGACCGATAAAGCGGATCATTAATGCTAAAGCGGATTATTAACGCAACCCGCATCATTTGAGAATCAATTTCAAGTTGTATCGTCTCCACCTTGGAGTTTTCTACAAGTTTGTAGAATTAGATCAAGTTGCCTAGCGAAATCATCGCGATCGCTTCCCTCTGAGACACCTCTAGCGTGGGAGACGCTAGAACTAAGGGTGCAAAATTTTTCATACACAATCTGAAGTATCTCCAGACGTGTCTCTAAAGCTTTGTAGTTGAGTTTATCAATCTTTTCACTAATCGCCCTACTTTCTTCCTCCAGCTCCTCTATATTGGCTTCCAATCGGGCTATATTTGATCGTAGGGATGCAATCTGTAGCAGACAAGAATCTATTCTGGTTTCTAACTGCTGTTTTATCCGATCTATATTATCGGTTGCGTTCTGGAATTGATCAGCAGACACTTTGGCTCTGGCTTGAGCAAGTTTAATCTTTTCTTTTTCTCTGTCCGCTCTCCATTGCCAGAGCGGAACACCAACAGCGACAGCTGTGCCTAACCAGCCCTCTGTCGGAACTTGATCCAGTTTTTCCCTTAAGTTTGTCTGGCTGTTCAACCAGTCAAAAGCAATGATGGCGATTGCGACCATCACGCTAGCTTTGATCAGATCAGCAATCCCCTTGGTAGCTTGTCTTACTGGCGGTGTTGGCGGTGTGACTTGTTGAGTGAAGACTGGGGAATTGCTAACCGCTTTTTTGTTAAAGATCCTCCTCATCCGTTGGAACATAAGTATCAAATTCCTCTCCCCACACTCTCAGCTCAGGGTGCAGGTAACTTATCTCTATTTGATTTGGGACTATGGCGATAATGTCCTTGTTTTTTAGCAATCGTTTCTCGCCGAGATCAAGTTTGCGATTATTGACCAGAGTACCACAAGTAGACGGGATGATCCGCCCTCTTTCCCCGACCCCAATCTCTGAGATCGTGCCGTCCATGATCTCGTAGTCAAGCTGATCGGGCTGCAACAACAACGTGCAGTGGCGCTTTGAAATATAAGAGCGATCGCTCTGTCGGTCTGATAAGACTAGATCGTTGATAGACGCCAGCCTTCCTATCCGCACGACTGATAGACCGCGCGGGTGGAAAGTTTCTACATCCTCCCACTCTCCTTTTGATGTTGACTTGTACCGTATCGATAATGTGATCATTAGATTCTCAAATAAATGGCTCAATAGATATTAAAACAGCCTAAACTTTTTATTTTACACAAAAATCTGAAAGTTGGGAAATCGGACAAATTAGTAGCGATCGCCTAAAATTTTGACATCAAAACAAGTAATTCATGTGAGTGGTGTTAAGTAGACTAAAATGTAGGTATTGATTGAGTTAATAATTGAGTTAAGGCTATGCATCAAAAAATCCGAAAAATCCATACTCGCAGTATCGATCAAGTCGATACTCTCATAATCACCAAAGATGATCGGGCAATTAATTTAATGATTAATCCTATTGATTTAATCATTAAATTTGTCCGAATAGATCAACCTAAATCTATCCTTTTAACTGATAATATCGATGGATCTGATACTAATTTGATTTTTGATGATTACGTTGATAATCGCGGAAGCGGCGCGACAAGGCGGCTTCAAAGCTTTGATTTTTCTTTCTTTGTAAAAAGTGGCTCTTGCCACTTCTGGAGTATCTTAGGCAATTCAGAATTGCTGAAGGAAAATACATCGGTAGAAATTTTGGGGTCTGGAGAAGACGATAGTAAACCTGTTACGTTTAGCATAAAAATAGTCGGACAAGCAAAAATCCTTATGAATTATTTTTATGGTGTCAGCGAATTACACCATATTGGATTTACCGAAGTCCAATCCAAGACGATCGTGACCCTCTAAGGCGATCAATTGTAGGTAGCAAAAATCCGCTAACTCTTTTGGGGAGCAAGTAGCGGATCTGAGAAAAAGCTAAAAGTGATATTTCCGGGAATCTTTTGTTCAGTCTGATACTGATTAGACAATATCTAGATTATCATTAAACGCCAAACACCAAAACCCCCTATCAGAAATCTGATAGGGGGTTTTGGTGTAATTGATCGAGTAGGTGATCAGGTGATCGTGTTTTTAGGAATGAATTCAGTTTAGCATATAGACTAGCAAATATGGACTTCATCGCTCAAAGTCTTGTCAGACCGACAGAGTGATCGCTTAAATATGGTGTTATCATAAAAAAATTGCCGTTACCAGTAGTGACGCTACTACCGGAACGGCTAACCACAATCCGCCTGTTAGAGGCAGGACAAATCATGGCTGAAAATCAGAATAGCATAATTCGGACTAGCATAATTCGGACAGAAGAAAACGGTATTGAGTATTACACCGTCGCCGCGACGGGCAAAAGCGGGATGAGTCAACGTGGGTTGGCACGGGCTTGTGGGGTAGACGAAAAATCCATTCGGGTTTTAGCAAAAGAATTGCGGAACAAACCACTTTCAAAACCGCTAGAACCCTTTGTAGGCAAGGATTTAAAATTGACTAAAAATCTTATTGTAACAGGCAAACAAGGCAAGCCTGCGATAGGCAAGCCTGCGATCGTCTACAAGGCTTCCTTTTGCAGCGCGGTCATTAAGCACTACGCTTACAAGGGTTCAGAAAAAGCACAGGAGATTGACTTACTAACGGGGAAAATCGGCTTAAGCCACTTCATTCAAACCAAGACTGAGTGGACGCCTACCCAATCCGCAGCCGCGCCGCAAGCCCAGGACCGGATCAGCCGAATCTTGGACGCCCCCTAACCCATGTGCGCCGTTTGGATGGGTAGACCAACTCGACCTACCTAGGCGTCTAACTCACGCGATCGCACCCTAACAGCCCACCTTAACCGAGTGGGTTTTTTCATGTTTAGTTGAATGTACGTCACTTTGAGGCAGATTTCAAAAAACACGCCGTAAACCCGCTCACCGTAAGGGTTAGACCCTCTGCCACCTTCGCCTATTCTTCTTAATAAGTACTACCGGAAGGTGGCAAGAACTAGCCTACCGGATTAGCAGTGAAATCGATCGTC
>CAKZMA010001194.1 GCA_937127375.1 uncultured Coleofasciculus sp.
AATGAGGGGCGGCGGAAGGTGGCTAAAATTTACAATGATCTATTGGCTGATGTTTTGGGTATAATTACACCTGAACTGGCTGATGGTCATGTGTTTCACCAGTACACAATTCGAGTATTGGATGGAAAGCGCGATCAAGTCAAAGAAGATCTGGCAAAAGAGGGTATTGGCACAATGGTTTATTACCCAGTGCCACAAAATCGATTACCTGTGTATCAAGAAAACTATCCACGAATGTCAATTAGCGATTTACTAGCCACTGAAGTGCTGAGTTTACCGATTTGGTCACAGATAAGTAGAGAAAGTATTGAAAGGGTGATTGATGGCATAAAACAAAGTATTGTTAGGGATAAGGTATCAGTCTTTAAATGAAATCTGTTAAAAAGGAGGGCTTTACAGATTATGATTGTGCCATTGGTTCGGCTCAAAGTGCATTGAGAATCATTAAATAGTGAGCAATTTGCCGATGAGCGTTGTCCAAGTCGTCAATCGTTGGTTACCCCGTAGTTCCTTTGTCCGTGGCGTCATTGTTCTTGGCGGGGGAGCAACAGCAGGTCAGCTTATTTTAATGGCGGCTGCCCCACTGCTCACGCGGCTGTATAGCGCTGAAGAATTCGGTATTGTTGCGGTGTTTGCCTCAATGTTGAGCATCCTCAGCGTGGTGTCAAGTCTGCGCTATGAGCTGGCAATTCCAATTGCCAAGGATGATGAGGAAGCAGCCCATGGGGTAATTCTGGCGCTGTTAGTGGCACTGGCTATGAGTTTACTGACGTTATTGGGGGTTATCGGCTTTCGAGGGCAAATTGCAGCAGCCGTCAAAATTCCGGCGATCGCAGATTATCTCTGGCTGTTGCCGTTGGGGCTGCTACTTCTGAGCATTTACCAAGTGTTCTACTATTGGGCAATTAGGATTAAGGGATTCTCAGCGATCGCCCGGACTAAGCTAACCCAATCGGTGAGTTCGGTAGTGGTTCAAGTGGGAGGAGCATCATTGGGGGCTGTGGCGCTGATCTTGGGGCAGGTAACGGGTCAGGCAGCAGGTATGTCATCGCTGGGCGCTCTAGCATTGCGCGATCGCTGGCATTTGTTTCGGGGGGTGCGCTTGAGGCAAGTTCTTTGGGTGGCGCAGCGGTATCGGCAGTTTCCTTATTTTTCAACATGGGGCGGACTACTGAATACGATTGGCATGCAGCTTCCTCCGCTGTTATTTGCTGTACTCTTTAGTCCGGCTGCGGCTGGTATTTATGCTCTGGCTCATCGGGTGTTGTCTCTGCCGATGTCGCTGGTGGGGCAAGCTATTGGTAATGTGTTTTTGTCTAGGGCAGCAGAAGCACAACGAGAGGGAAATTTAGCTCTGCTAGTGGCTAAAGTGCATGAAAAGCTGGCACAGATTGCCATGCCTCCAGTGCTGGTGCTAGCTGTGGTGGGACCTGATCTGTTTGTCTGGGTTTTTGGTTCAGAATGGCGTGAGGCAGGAGTGTTTGCAAGGTTGATGGTGCCAATGCTCTATTTTCAGTTCATTCTTTCGCCGATTTCCTCAATATTCAATGTGCTAGAGAAGCAAGGGCAAGGTATGGTTTTACAGGGTGTTATGGTTTTGACCCGTTGCGTCTCTTTGCTGGTTGGTGCATGGTTGGGTGATTTAAGGTTAGCAGTTATGCTATTTGCTTTAGGCAGTGCCGCTTCTTACTTGGCTTTCCTAGTTTGGGTAGTTAGGCTCTCAGGTAATGCTTGGTCAGTAATAATAAAGCCAACAACCAAAACATTTGCTGTTGGACTTCTGCTCATTAGTCCTCTAGTTATTACTACTTCATTAACTTCGGATATACTACTGTGCATTGGAGCTATGACTTTAACGATATTTTTGATAGCACTTCAATATTTTGTATTATTTATAAGGTAGATGTGATAAGGTTTAAAAATGGCTACCCTAAAATTTTTATTGTTCTATCTTTATAATTATGATTAGAGATGGTTTAGTAGGGATATTGAGACTGGTGCTGGAGTTGAAAATAATATTATTTAAATAAAATAAATATGGACATCCAAAAAATAGGAAAGGAAGATAAATTTCTCAATGAAATATATAATTATTTTTATAATTTGGAAGATACTGAAATAAAAAGTTGGGCTATACAATACTTAGACAATCAATACAAAAGAATATTGGATGATGTAAAACTTTGTACTGCCCTGTCTCATCATCAAACATCTAAACTCTTAGATATTGGTTCTGTTCCTTTTTTTTCTACTATATATCTCTCCAAACTGGGTTACGATATTGTGGGAGTAGATATAGCGCCTGAAAGATTTTCAGATATCCTTGACAAGGCTAACCTTTCAGTCAAAAAATGCAATATAGAACAAGAACAACTACCTTTTGAGGACAACTACTTTGATTTAATATTAATGAGTGAGGTTTTTGAACATTTGAGAATAGATATTATTTTTACCATGAACGAAATACGTCGAGTTTTAAAACCAGGTGGATTTCTATTGCTATCAACTCCTAATTTAATGGAAGCTGGAAAACTTTACAAAATGCTGTTCCAGAGAAAAACCCATAGTATTTTTGATGCGTACAATACTTTGAAAACAGTCGGTCACATGGGTCACGTTCGTGAATATACAGAAAAAGATATTGAAGACTTCATGTCTCAACTCAACTTTAGGTGCGAAAGAACAATATTTCGGGGGGTTGCAACTTGGAAGTTTAGTCTCTTTGGATTTGCACGAGCATTAATACACAGAATCATACCCTCTAGTAGGATTTGGTTTATGTTAGTCTTAGTCAAGAAGTAAACAGATATATGAGAAGTGTTAAAATGAGTCTAAGTTGAAAGGGAGCATCCCAATTTGGCAGGTTGGCTCTTTGAATGGGGCTGAAACCCTTGCAATTGCGTTACTTGAGGTAATGCTTTGTCCAAAACGGGATGCTCCCAGTTGAAACCCTTAGTTTTCCTCTATGAGAATCTCCATTTTTCAGATTGGACGGGGTATATATTCCTATAAACAAGCCTTGGAAGATAATAAATCAGGCAAACCAAGGAAATAGATGAAAGAGTATAAGTAACATGATATAATTAATCCTAATGATTATTGTGCTGTACAGACAACTACAGTAGATGCAATCCTCAAAAATAACAACTGTAGAGGTGTTGACATTATTAGCATGACAGTTAATGGAGCGGAAGCGGAAGGAGTTGAGGGAATGAAAGAAACGCTTGCTAACTGTAATAAAATCAGGCTCATAATTGCTGGATGGTATAAACGGAAAAACAAGCGTATTTGTGATATATTATTTCCAGTTTTGAGTGAGCATAACTTGCAGGTAGTTGTGGGTCGAAAGGGAGGAGTCTTGGCATGGAAATAAGTAAGCTATTGGATCGTACTCCTCGTCAAATCTATCATTATCTTCAAAGACGAATATCCCAATCACGACAAAGGGAGGAGTTTCCAGATAACCACCTATCTATGTTTGTTCTTTCAACTGGGAGAGTTGGCACTCAAACTCTATCAGCATTATTTCAACTCAAAGATAATGTTTTTGTGTATCACGAACCCAAACCTAATCTCTATGCATTGTCTAAGCTAGCCTATAAATATTCAGGACAATTACTGCAATATGAAGAGGTTTGGCAAGAAGCATTTATGACGGCAAGAAAAGATATAATAAATCATTCCTTGAACTGTAATAAGGGATATATCGAAACTAGTCCCCAGACGACATTCTTAGCTCCAGTAATTTTACAAGTGATTCCCAAGGTTCGATTTATTCACGTCGTTCGAGATCCACGATTTGTTGTTAGGTCAGGAATGCGTCGTAAATGGTACGAAGGGCATCCAGCTGATCGCACAAGGATTGTTCCGCATTCGGAGTCAGAAGCGGGTCATAAATGGGAAACTTACACTCCATTAAAAAAAAATATCTGGCTGTGGGCAGAAACAAACAGATGGATTATGGAATTTTTATCTACACTACCTAATGAGCAAAAAATGACTATTCATTCCGAAGATATTTTTTCTGCTGAGAAAGAAACAATAGAAAAAATATTTAGTTTTGTAAGTGAATCAGTACCATCCAAAAACAAAATTCTAGGGGTAGTTAACAAAAGACTTAACGCTCAGAAAAGAGGAGATTTCCCAAAACCTGATAAATGGACTGAAGCTATGAATATCGAACTGAAGGCAGTTGCGGGTGAAACAGCTAAAGCTCTTGGTTATAGACTTTAAGTCTACTTGGGGATCGCTGATACAATGGATATTTATTGATAAGTTGTTTATCTTTAACAAAAGTTGAGGCTTCATATCTTTGTTAAGCAAAAAATTGGTGACAATTCATATCCCTAACACCTATGAAATTGAGCGTCGCTATATTCTATCAGTGATGTTCGGCGAGTTTTTGGGTTTGGACATCCAAGTTCAACTATCAGAGCGCCAAGATACCAGAATTTTCATTGACAGTGATCATCGCGAACTACTCATAGCGGATAAACTATTCGCCACACCGCAAAATCAATGGTTAAAACCTGCTTCTCTTCCTAAACAACCCTTGCAAGTTTGGAATCTCGACACTACACGCCTATCCGCCACAACTGTTAATTCAGAAATTCCTATCATCTATGGGAATAACCCCAGCGATCCAGACTTTTTCTACAGTTGTGAAGACCAAATATATTTAGGTCTTGATATCTTTGGTTCTGCTTTCTTCATGCTCACCCGCTATGAAGAGGTTGTGAAACAAGAACGCGACCAACACGATCGCTTTCCAGCTACCGCCTCCTTAGCTTATCAAGAAAATTTCCTAGACCGTCCCATTATCAATGAGTACCTTGAAATTCTCTGGGCGTGTATCAAAAAGCTGTGGCCCCGATTACAGCGAAAATCCCGTCAATTCAAAACCTATATCAGCCATGATGTCGATGAACCATTCAGATATGCTTTCCTAGGGATTGGACGTTTAGCTAAACATTGTGGTGGAGATATGCTTAAACGTCGTACTCCTCTAAAGGCACTCAAAAATGCCGTTTGCTGGTATCAAGTAAAGGAAGGTAAAGTCGAAGCAGATCCCTGCAACACCTTTGACCTGATTATGGATCTCAGTGAAGAACATAACCTGAAAAGTGCCTTCTACTTTATCACTGACCATAGCGCAGGCTCTATTGATGGGAGTTACAATATCAATCATCCTCTAATTCGTCAACTGTTGCGGAGAATTCATCAACGGGGTCACGAAATTGGTTTACATACCAGCTATAATACCTACCGAGACCCATTACAAACGAAAAAAGAGTTTGAGATTTTGAAACAGGCTTGTACCGAGGAAGGAATCCAACAAGAGAGGTGGGGAGGTCGTCAGCATTACTTACGCTGGGAAACCCCAACCACATTTCAAAACTGGGCAAATGCTGGACTAGATTACGATACTACTTTATCCTTTGCCGATGTAGCGGGATTTCGCTGTGGGGTTTGCTATGAATTTCCAACATTCAACCTCAAAAAGCGTCAGCCTTTGAAACTAACAGAGTATCCTCTCATTGTCATGGAGTGTACTGTCATTGACCAACGTTACATGAATTTAGGACTTGAAGATGATGGGGCTTTGCAAACAATGGCAACCTACAAGCAGCGTTGTCAGCGTTTCAATGGGGACTTTACCTTACTGTGGCATAACAGTAGACTAATTGATCGACGAGAACTTACACTGTACAATGAAATTATTTCTTTATGACGTGCGTTTTTGGTAAAATTGGAAATACTCAAACCAGACATATCACTTGGGCATAGATCGTAGTACTAATAGAAGCAAAACAGGTTTAAATAAGTTATGAAAACCATCGCTGTTCTGAGTCATGTAAATTTTAATTCAATTTATGGTGCTGGTACAAGCCTTCGCAACCATTACGATGCTTTTAGGATTTGTAATGACTATCAATTTATACATATAGAGAGGAGAAAAATAATTCCTTTTGGGAAAAAAGAAAAATCTAGTGAATTAAAGCTTAGCCATTATCCTAATGTTAAGGCAAGGTTTAGCTTGCCTCTACCATTTTCTCAAAATCATGATGGCTGTTCTAACACTATATCTATTCAAGTTAAGGCTGCTATCAGATTTTTATTTGATGATATTGGAGCATGGAAAACTATAAATAGAGTAAATAAAATTAAACCTGATGCCGTGCATATTAATAGTCTTGTACTCTTGCCTATTGTGCGTTTATTGCGAACACAGAAGTGCTTGATGTATACGCCTATAATAGCCCATGTTCGTGAGTTACTTAAGTACAATCTTAATCGTCATCAACAGAATATTTTGACTCATCAAATAAATCACTTTATTTGTATTGATAAAGCTGCCTATAATAGGCTAATTGAAGTTGTTCCTTCTATCAAAAGGAGTCAAATATCTATTATTCAAAACCCTTTTATTTATAGTAATGAAAATCCAGACCCAATCTTTTTAGAGAATATTCCTAAACACTTCAAAGTATTTGCTATTGTTGGCAAAGTTTCTCCTGATAAAGGAGTTGATCTGGTTTGTCGTGCTTTTCTGTCCCATGATTTTTCTGATGCTATGCTAATTATCATTGGTGATGCAAATGACTCATACGGCAAAGCTATTAGACAAATGTGTGAAGCATATCCAAATCGCCTTCGTTGGTTAGGGGAACAATCTGATCTTGTTTATCGGGGATTTTTTAACGGAATTGATGTCTTGGTAAGGGGAGATAAATCTTTTCGGACAGGACGAACAGTGTATGAAGCTCTTTTCTCTGGTGTTCGCGTCATCCTTCCAGGCTCCTCGACAGAACTTGGTAACGATTCGATCTTAAATAATTTTGCTGCTAACGTAGACCTTTATGAGCCAAATTCCCTTGAATCTTTAACCACAACTCTTCTTCAAAGTAAATTTAAATGTACCCAATGCCGAATAAAAAATCATCAAGCAAGAGTCAAAAGAAACAACTATAATGAGTATCTAGAACAAGTTATTAATGTTTATCAATCGGTATTTTGATATTTAATTGTCCTTAAAGTAATCTCAGAGATATATTGGTGATTATGCAATATGCGAGGTTAAAAAGTGAGTAAAAATATAGTGAAAATTAAGTTGCTACCACTACTTATATATTCTGTTTTCTTTATTATATTAAGTAGTCGATTTGTGGAGACATATTTAATATCTGGAGAATGGCGATTTTGGTTTGCTGCTTCCTTGATAATAGGTCTATGTTTTACAATTAGAACAATTTTAATTAAAAAAAATTATCATAACACTATTTTTTATATATTTATTATTTATATCATTTGTCAGGCTTTAGTAATTAGTTTAGTCGATGGACTGGAATACTCTCTAATTACAAGATTAGTGCTATTCACTACAAGTTTCTGCATGTTTCCACTTATGCTAAGCTTTTCATATTCTGGAGCAGAGGCGGTTTATCTATGCCTTGATAGAGTATTGATAGTTGTATGTGCTTACGGGTGGTATCAATTCATTGGAAGCCTGTTAAACTTACCAACTGGCATAGAAATATTCAGAGGTAGACAGTACGGCAGTATTAGCCAAGTTACTAGTTTCTTTGATGAGCCAGCTTTTTTAGCTCACTTTCTTATAGCACTATTGTATATAAATTTATGTGTAAGAAAAAAAAACGCTCATTTATAATTATATTAATAGTTAGTACATTATTTTTGTCTTTCAGTGTATTTGGCATTGCGTCTATGGTAGTTTTAATTGTGATAAATGCTATAGAAAGAACTTTTTTTTATAAAGATTACTTGTCTCAGAAGAGGCTTGTTGCAGCTTTATTTGTAATGGCTCTGGTATTACCGTTGGTTTTGAATACTGTAGTTAGTGCATCGGGATTTAACCCACTACAAGTAGTTTATGGACGCTTGAGAAGGGAGGTTGTAAATGAATTAGGAATAATCGGCAATGATCCCAGATATTCACAGCTTTCTGGCTCAGGGCAACAGAGGATTATCAATGAAGTAAACTTTGCTTTACTTGTTTTGAGAGAAAGACCTTTATTTGGATATGGTATTAACTATAGTAAAACCGATTTGAATAGACCTATGGCACTAAATGCGATTACGGAAGTTTTGGTTAGATGGGGAATAGTAGGATTTTTCCTGCTAGCTTTCCTAGTTTTAATTGAGAAAAAAACTTACAAACCTACATATTTACTAAGTTTTATTGTTTTTCTATTGCTGTTCACTTTTGGAGAGGGTGCAATTGCAAAGCCAATCTTTTGGACTCTATTGAGTATGATATTTTTTCTTGAAAGAGCAAGGATTAAAAATAAAACTAATAATTTATTATCCTAAATTAATTTAGTTGTATAATAGGTTGACAATTATAGTACAAAATTTTTGGAAAATCAAGAGAAATGAATCAACATCGAGTTTTTGCTTGCGTTCCTACTTACTGCGAACCTCAAAAGGTTGCGGAATTGATACAATCCTTCAGATGTGTACGTTATCGACCTTTTGAGTTATTTATTATTAACGCTAATTCAGGCGATCAAACTTCTAATATTATTTCTATTGAAAAAAGTTTAGTAGAATTTGAAATCAACGAAATAAGCGGTGTTGCGACTGAATTTTGGAGTGCAACAGTTAATCGGGGTCTCAGGCAAATTGTTCAAAAGGCTGAAGAGGAGGATTGGGTTCTTCTAATGAATGTTGATGTTAAATTCAAACTGGATATTATTAGTTTACTAATGTGCAAGGCTCTTGAACAAGGGTATTGTCAAATCGGCGCTCTGGGAATTGCAAATGGTCATGTAATTTCGAGTGGTGTTAAGGTAAAGTCCTGGCTTTTGACACTAACTCAGCATCCGCTGGCAGGCTTTAACATCAATAAAGTTCCAGATGATCTGCTAATACCTGTAGATTATTTACCAGGACGCTGTATGCTTTTTCCGGTGAAATGTATTTCACAAGTTGGCTTAATAGCGAATAAATTGCTACCCCACTATGGTGCTGACTATGAGTTTAGTCGGCGTCTGGCAAAATCCAATTGCTTGCCTTACCTTTATAGTGATGCTCGTGTTGAGAGTGACATTAAAAATACTGGAAAGTCTGTCTTTGCTAGCACTATGAGTTTACGGGAGCGCTTATCAAATTTAATGATTATTAAAAACCCATCAAACCCAAAATATAGAATTAATTTTGTATTTATGACCTACCCTGGGTACGCTATACCAACCGCAATTATTCTATATTTAATTCGCACGTTATTGGAGACTTGTTTAGGAGGAGATAAGCTCCAGAAACTCTTTGATAATAAGGAACGTGGTTTTTCCAAATGATCTGAAACAAAATGAATTGATTAAAGATGTGAGAAAGTGGAATTAGTCCGAATCAATGTTATTGCAAAATAAATAAAATATATTTTCAAACCTACAAACATATTTTAGTTATTCCCGGGTTTACCCTTTGAATTTAAAGTTTTACACTAACAATAATGAAAGATACGGACTCACCTTTAGTTTCAATCATTATCCCTGCTTTCAATGCCGCTCGCTTTATCCGAGCAACTCTTGAATCAGTGCAAGCTCAAACCTATACAAATTGGGAAGCGTTAGTTGTAGATGATTGTTCACAAGACAACACCTATGAGATTGTTAAAGAATTAGCAAACATAGATAATAGAATTCGCTGTTTTCAACTTACAGAAAATAGCGGCCCAGCCATAGCGCGAAATACTGCTATAGCTACAGCAACTGGACGCTACATAGCTTTTCTAGACAGTGACGATCTGTGGCTTCCGCAAAAGCTTGATCGGCAACTATTGTTCATGCAAGCCTACGATATTGCATTTTCATACACGCAATATCGACGTATTTCCGAGAGCGGTGATACTTGCAGTAAGTTGATATCTGTACCCGATCAGATTCAGTATTGGAATTTACTCAAGAACACAGCAGTTACCACATCAACAGTGGTGATTGATCGAAAAAAAACTGGATTATTTGAGATGGTGAACAAAGGATATGACGACTTTATTCTTTGGTTATACTTACTAAAATCTGGATTCACTGCCTTCGGATTACAGGAAGATTTGTGCCGCTATCGTATTGTTAATAATTCAATATCTAGAAACAAGTTAACCGCAGCTAGGTGGGTTTGGAGTATTTACCGACAGACAGAAAAAATTAGCCCACCTTTAGCATTATGGTGTTTTGTAAATTATGCATGGCGAGGATATTGGAAAAATAAAGAATATTGATAGCAACTAATGAGTGAAATATTAAAATCTATACTTATAACTGGAGTATCTGGTTTTGTGGGTAAACAATTATTACCCGTACTGTCCAAGCATGGCTTGTATATAAATGCTGCTGTTCGTAGAAATTTAAATAATTTAACTGATAATATTAACCCTATAAATATCGGCAATGTTGATGGTAATACTAAATGGCATCAAGCGCTTGGTGGCATTGACACCGTCATTCATTTAGTAGCCCGTGCCCACATTCTATACGACAACACCTCCAACCCCGAAGGCGAATTCCTTAAAATTAACACGGAGGGTACAGCTAACCTTGTCAAACAATCAATTGCCGCAGGAGTAAAGCACTTTATCTTTATCAGCTCCATCGGTGCTATGGCAACCCTAAGCGACCATCACCTCACGGAAACCTCCCCATGCCAACCCGACACTCCTTACGGACGCAGCAAACTCCAAGCCGAACAAGCCCTAATCGAACTTGCCAGCCAAAGCAACATGACCTGGACTATTCTACGCCCTACCTTAGTCTACGGTTCTGGCAACCCTG
>CAKZMA010001195.1 GCA_937127375.1 uncultured Coleofasciculus sp.
CCCTGTTTAAAAAAGATATCCGGACCCGTCGTAAACGCCCGGGCATTTAAGGAGCGATTAAGCTGATCAGCATTGCTATTGTTATGCAGCCTCACGCCACTAAAATCAGCCCCAAACGCCTGTTCCATTGGCTCTCTAACTTTCTCGGAAAGCTCCTGTCCGCTACCTTTGGCTTGTTGAATACTTTGCTCAATAGAAGCATCAACCGCACCTCCACCAACTCCACCATCACGCATCACTGTTGGCTCAACGACAGGCTCTACTTTTCCTTGTACGGATTGCTGGGACGTGGGAGAATTAATCTGTTCGACAACTTTGGCCGCTACTGTATCGGCTTCCTGTTCGTACTTATCTCCTGGCTGCCCGACTGTTAACTTTCTCTGGAGTGGAGTCAGGGGGTGTGGCATCAGGGTGGGCATTTTCTGTCCGACGACATCAGCAACTGAAATCCCTGATTCGGACTTAGGCTGCACCGTTGGCGTTTCTGTCTCCTTATCACCCTTGGCTTCCAGACTTCGCATCACATTCGCGGCGAGTCTATCCGCCAAGTCTCTGGAATACTCTCCTATTTCCGGCGACTGAGACGATTTCTTATTTGGCTTGGGTTGAATCTAAAAATGCCCTAATTTAGACGGACTCTTACTTTTTTTCTGTGCCGTCCTTGGAGTCCAGGAGGAATTTTTCTTTTGTAGTGGTTTATACATGATGCCGCCTCAGTTGCCTGGTGATTTGCTTTCTTTGAGCCTGTTGCCTCAAGAATTCTGGGTGATTCTCCCATAAGCCAACGCCTGCCTACTCCTGGGAAACACCTGTAAGCCAAGTGACCCAAGACGTCTTGAGACGTGGTGAAATTATAAACTGTTTTTTCCCAACTTCATTCAAACTACAATATGCCTTAACATAGAAACCATCAAACTCTTGCTAGAAACCAGTAGACATCTATTTTTTCTCCTGTGCTTCAGGAGAATATTGACATACTTAGAGCTAGTGATCGCGCTAAAGTTTTAGACGCTATTGAGATACACCTGAGTCTGAACCCTGAAAGAGCCGGATTTGACCCAGCTAAAATGGTGCAATAAAAAATTAGCGTAAAACCTTGTCAGGTAAAGATTGTAGCATTTTTCTAAAATCACAATTAAGGTGGGTCACGCCACGACGAGATCGGCGATCGCATTCAGTCGCTCTAGCGCGATCGCCGCTTGTGGAGAGTTGCTGGGTTTGGCGATCACCGATACGTAGGGTGCGTCGCGACGCACCCTACAACTTAGAACTCTATCCTCCCAAAACCAGACTTCAGCAACGCTTTCCCTGGTAATAGTACCCGCCCTCATCAAATTGAGTTTCATGTTGAATATACCAGTCTTCTAATACTTCCAAGGCTGGGAAATTGTATAAGACGTTTTTACGAACATCATAGGGTTGATAAGCACCTGTAGTAGAAACCCAATGATACCAAGTGTGATCGGGCAGCATTCCTAAATAAAGATCTTCGAGATTTTCCACTGGCAGCATTAGTGACTGGCGATAGTAGCGTAGGTTAGGCTCCATCTCCTCAAGAGCCTTTGTCGCTATACTTTCAAGCTCTTGACGACTCCTGGAAGTAAGTCTGCCTTCTACATCAAACTGCCAATGTTGAGAAAAGTCATCTAAGTTTTCACCTAACCATTCAAAAAGTAATGACATCGATTGGTCTGCCACCTGTCTTGAAGCATCAGATAAACAGCGAATAACTGCCGCGCGTGCCTCCTTAAGACCGAATAAAGCAAGACTTGTCACTATATCACACCTAACTGCGTCAGAGGGATGGTGCAAGCCTTTAAGTAGCGGTGGTAATGACTCTGGACGGGGAATTCTGCCGAGCCAGCGACAAGCAGTTGCCTCGGGTTGATCCTTTTGGGAAACAAGACTTATAAGTCTATCATAAGCCGCTTCGCTGTTGTAAACTGCCCTCAAACCTAGGGCAGTTAAAGAGAGTATTCCGTCGGATTTTTTCTCCAACTCTTCAGCAACAGGCAGTCCCTGTTCCGGTATCAATGTCACTAAAGAAGCCAAAATATAGGCGAGATTAGATTCCTCGTCATCCCCTTGGAGATAGGAGAGGATGGTAGGCATAATATCTTCGGAGCGCTGACGAATCAAAGCATCAACTAATACCAGCATGGGAATTTCTGGAGACTCCTGCTGTCGTTGGCGTAGAACTTCTTCTTGCAAAGCTGACACTGTTTCTGAGCTGGGTGTGAGCCAACTGAGGTTTAAGCGTCCTAGAGTTGCACACCAACTACCTCTATGGCGAGCAGCACCCAACAGTGCAGTTACAGCAACAGGCCAACGAGACCGAGCCAAGATTAATCCAGCCATCATGGCATGATTAACTGTCGCTCCAGTAGGGTCAAGGGGGGTTAGAATTAGCCGTTGCAGTTCCTCCATGACGCCTGATATGGCGTGGATTTGATTTTCCACCGCGATAAAATTTCGCACTTCACTCAGTGCCTCTTCGCTACTTGATAAAGCAGCCGGGTTGCTGATGTTAGCGAAGCAGGTAGCCGCCTGGAATAGCAGGTCTGCGATCATCTCCATAGTTTATTTCTATCGGCTATTTTTACACGATAGCTGAAACAATATAAGGTGTCCCTGGTGGATGATTGGGGAGATATGGGGATATGCCATAAGCTGCCAGATGAGGTTGATTATTTAATGCGTTATGCCCAGCAATATGATAGGAAATCCAGACTGCTGCTAAGTTCCCCAATGCATCTGGTCCACCTAGGAAAAGAGGTGTTACATGGTGTACCGCTTGTCCTGTTTGTACTGTATTAGTAGCTTTAAACAGGTCGATTAAAGCCCGGTTACGGGGTGGGGGTGTAGTTCTCACCAACCTTCTACCAATAGAAATGCTGTTCGCTAGGTTTGGTGCTACTAATGGCAGACCTCGCCCACCCAAATAAGGCCAATTGATTGGGTATGGACCTCTTCGCCTCCGTCGAGTCCGTGTTCTAGGTACCGCCCGAGGTTTGGTGCGAGTGCGAGACATCTCATGAGCAATGATACCCCCTACGATCAAGGTACCAACGGCTAGAGCCGCGTAGGCAGCCCAACCCGGTGGACCAGCTGCTAAAAGAGGTGCGCCTAAGGCTAACGTTGCTGCCCGTTGGACATTTGGAGTTAAACCTTCACTTGACTCCTGTGGACTGGGTTCCCCAATAGAAGGGGGGCTGGCTCCTGCGGAATCTCCCTTAGACGCAGCTAAAATCGGCCGTGTAGCGCTGATTATATCATCCACTTTGTCTGAACCTTTTAAAGCAAGAAGATGATTCAGCGCTGTCCGAAGACCCTGTTCTTGCTGTTTGACTTGAGGAGTAGCTGTCATGTCTGCGTTGCCTTCGCCTGAAGTCTGGGCAGCAAAGGCATTCAGAGCATGTTGCACAATATTAATCGCCTCATCGAGCATTTTCTCATGATTGCTCGGAGCGGATTCGCGCTGGATGTGTGAGATTCCGTTCTGCTGCACCACATGAGTCAACTCATGCGCCGTCAACTCATTATTCCCCGGCGACTTCCCTTCCCCAAAGAAAATATCCCGCTCATGAGTAAATGCCTGAGCGCCCAGCTCCCGATTCATCTGCACTGCTTCACCACCAGTATGCACCCGCACTCCACTAAAATCAGCACCAAAGCGCGGTTCCATAAACGCTCTCACTTCCGGCGCTAAAGTATGACCCCCACCTTTAGACCCATTCAAACGACTTTCTAAATCCCCTGACGCTTGATTCCCACCTGATTGAAACGCCCGTTGCACCAACGCTTGCATTTGCACCTGCTCATCTACTCGTCTCTGCACCACAGGCGTAATCGACTGCGCCAATGACCACCTCTGAATCGGATTGTCCTCTTCCCCAAAGCGCTGCACTTGCGGTGAATGGTCAGGAGCGAGTGACATCGACATTACCTGCGCCGCCACCCTATCCGCTTCCTGCTCATAGACATCTCCCGGTGCTCCTACTGTTAATTTTGTCTGAATCCCACTCGCCGCCACAGACATCTCCTCAACATCTTTCCTCTCTTCCCCTGACTGCTCCTGCTGTTCAGAGGCACAATCCGCACATTGCCTTTGAATCGGCTTTTCTGACACGACTTCAGAAGTTATTCTTACTTGTGGAGTCAGGGTGCGTGGCGTCGCGGTAGGGATTGTCGAACCCACGACATCAGCAACTGAAATCCTTGATTCGGACTGAGGCTGCACCGTTGGCGTTTCTGTCTCCTGGGAATCCTTAGCTTCTAGACTTCGCATCACATTCGCCGCTAGTCTATCCGCCGAGTCTCTGGAATACTCCCCTATTTCCTGGGGCTGAGACGATTTCTTATTTGGCTTGGGTTGAATCGAAAAATGTCCTAATTTAGACGGACTCTTACTTTTTTTCTGTGCCGTTGTTGGAGTCCAGGAGGAATTTTTCTTTTGTAGGGGTTTATACATGATGCTGCCTCAGTTGCCTGATGATTTGTCACTTCCGAGCCTGTTGCCTCAAGAATTCTGGGTGATTCTCCCATAAGCGAGCGCCTGCCTACTTCGGCGAAACACCTGTAACAAGACATCTTGAGATGTGGATAAATTATAAACGGTTTTTCCCGAATTTAACTCACACTGCAATAGGGTTTAACATAGAAGCCATTAAACCCTATAACCCTTCAGCCTTAGAGACGCTCTGCACTATCTTTAAGCTTTCTTCCTTTGAGCAATATATCCTCTTATTGTGCGTCGGGATTGAATTAGACAGAAAATTTAAAGTCTTGTGTGCCAAATTTCATGGTCATCCCGACCAAAATTATTCGACTCTGAATTTAGCGTTGGCTACGTTTAGCGAGGCTAATTTTCGTGTTTTCTCTTCCGCATCTCCCTTGGAATCCTGGGGACTGATTGAAAGTAGTGATGGTCAAACCCTTGGCTCTCCCGTACTTAGAGTGATAATAAAGTCTTATAAATTAAGCTAAAGTCCCATGATGTAATGCTTGTAGGTTGGGAAAACGCAAGGAAACCCAACTAATCCAGCTTAAAAGCTAGGTTTTCCTCCAATCAAGCTCATCGCTACACATATAAGTGAAATTTATCACACCATGTACGGGAGAGCCAATTGATTCAATCCACTAGATCAATGAAATCAATTGTTAGCATACATGGCGCTACAATGCTTGCAGCAGGCTGAGGAGATTTAGGACATTCTGGAACAATTTTACCGACCACAGCAACTCCTCGATTGTTATATCGTGTAATTTCATTAGTCGATCTTATGGCTTCAGAATGCCAGGGAGGATAAAGAAAGACCTCAGTGCCATCTTCCAACACCACAGCTACATGACCTTTATATCTCGGTGGTGGTTTGGGCCATCTTCTCACATCTACTTGAATGTATTGTCCAATTAGACGCACTTGTTTACCTTTATCTCTTGCTTGTAGTCTCTCATCCATTTCATCATCATCTATGGCATCGAAGGGGTCGGGAAAATGTTCCTCAATGTCAGTACGATTTAAAATAGTTGGCAATTCCGTCATATTACTTGCTGCTGTGGTTAAAGTTAAAACACCTGTTTGATTTGGCTGGCAACCTCCTAATGCTACACTTCCTATGAATAAAACTACAGTCTCTGCTAGTAAAACAGAAGTTAGAACTTGCACTCGCATCTCATCTTCTTTCATCTGCTATTAGACTCTACTACTAAAGTTGTGGGAGTTTCACCGTGCTGACCCATATCTCGGTGTTCTTCGTGAAATGTTTGACCTTGCTTGCTGGAATCTTCTGCCGCAGACTGAGCTAAACCGTACATTTGGAATATCCAGTTAGTATTTGCTTCGTCATAGTCGCTTACAGAATAATTTTCAAGCGTTACGTTGTCTCTGCCGTTATCACTCTTCATTACAACACCTGCCCAATGGAAATTCCAAGTTCTTATTGGGTTACCATTGATATCTCTCATAGGAGAACCACCACTAGAGATAGTGTAAGCTTGCCCAACTACAGGATTAGCCCAACGATTAATTCCTGTACGCCGATCTAAATTTTCCCTTGTTCTCGGTGATAGTTGATTGTAAATTCTCAATAAATAATTAGCGAGTGCGGATATATATCCTCTACTTTTCATTCGACTAATCCTTCTCTCGTCAAGCAACTTCTGTCCTAATTGTTGCTCGTAAACTCTAAGAATATTTTCCAAAACCTTCCACTTTATTACTTCAGGATCAAAAGTTTCAACAGTTCTTTTGTGTTGTCCGGTTCGACTAGCTGGATCTCTGTAGACACCTCTAGTTCCATTTTCTTCTCCAATAACATCCCTTGCCGATCTACCGCAATCAGCCCAGATTATCATTCCATTTCCTTGGGTACCGTTACTTATATTTCGTGGTATGACCCTGACGAGATTTTTACGATTATTGTTTAGATCATGGACTCTTATGACATCAGTTTTATTTTCTACCAATTCGATCACTGAATTAACTGCTCTGAGTTGATTTGAAGAATGTTGAGCCTTGCCTGGTGCAGCCCATAACTTATGACTGCCATAGCCTTCTTGTTTAACAGCTACAGATCTGTCGTCCGATACACGGGTTATATCGGAAGGATCATTAGGATTTTGAGCCAAAAAGTAACGCTGAACTTGCAATTCTCCAGTAGATATCCTCTCAATTGGCTGCCAAGAGAGCGGCACAGTCATACCTTTACTTTGCTCTTCCATCTGGTCTGCCCCTACCTCATGTCTTTCCCCTGATTCACTGATTGTACGTTTGGGCTGAACTCCACCCGTCTGCTGTACTACATGAGTCATTTCATGTGCCAACAAAAGCTTCCCATCGGTTGAACCGGGATTGTACTTTCCTTGGTTAAAGAAAATATCCTGCCCGTGAGTAAACGCCTGAGCGCCCAACTCCTGATTCATCTGCACCGCTTCACTGCCTGTATGCACTCGCACACCACTAAAGTCAGAGCCAAAGCGCGGCTCCATAAAGGCTCTCACTTCCTCCGATAAAGGAGAACCCCCACCCTTAGACGTATTCAAACGGCTCTCTAAATCTTCAGACGCTTCCGTTCCACCTGCTTGAAATGCCCGTTGCACTAACCCTTGTGTTTGCACCTGCTCAGATAGTCGCCTCTGTACGACAGGCGTAATCGACTGTGCCAACGACCATTTCTGAATTGGGTTATTCTCTTGTGCTAAACGCTGAACTGGAGCTGAATTGTCAGGAGGTGCTGACATAGAAACCACTTGAGCCGCCACTCGGTCAGCTTCTTGCTCGTAGGGATCTCCTGGCGCTCCGACAGTCAGTTTCGTTTGGATTGCTCCTGCCTCTGACGATATCTGCTCAATGTCTTTCCCGGCTGCGGCTGATTGCTCTAGTCTATCCGCCGAGTATCGGGAATACTCCCCTATTTCCGGCGGCTGAGACGATTTCTTATTGGGCTTGGGTTGAATCGAAAAATGCCCTAATTTAGACGGACTCTTGCTCTTTTTCTGTGCCGTTGTTGGAGTCCAGGAGGAATTTTTCTTTTGTAGGGGTTTATACATGATGCCGCCTCAGTTGCCTGATGATTTGCTGCTTGGGAGCTTGTTGCCTCAAGAATTCTGGGTGATTCTCCTACCCAACAATTTCTGCCCATGCCCATTTCCCGGAAATACCTGCACAGCAATTGACCCAAGACTTCTTGTAGACGTAGCTGAATTATATACTTTTTTTTGCCCCTTAATTCAAGGATTGGCGCGTTAAGGCAGTAAGGCATCCGACAATATCTGCGATCGCACTCGGAAGAATCAGAATATCTTATTTAGATACAGGATAGTAAATAGATATTTTGACGTTCCTCTGTGTCTTCGATTAGCAAAACTCTTAGAGGAAATATCTTTTATTTTGACTTAACATAATCATCAACAGCAAGAGAGAAACAACTAGCTACGTTCTCTCTATGAACATCTTTTTCAAAAAGTAAGTATTCACCATCCAAGTCTTCGTGTAAATAGATGCAATAAAATAGACCACGATGGTTGAAAAACAAATAATAAGTCTCAATTTTTTGGGCTTCTTCTGATTTAAATTATTCCCTGATAGTCCAAGTGCGAATATCTTGACATACGGTGTTTAGACAACTTTTAAGCTCTTCTGAGGCAAGTTTTTCTTCTGAAAGCTGATAACATTTTGCGAAACCATCACTAGATAATCTTTCTGGTAAAGCAACTCCAAAAAGTCGTGCGGGGGAACCAGACGAAAACGTTATCAGTACGCACCAGCGAAATGCGAGAAACGACTTAGTGCATCAATCTTGCCGTAACGCACCGTCGTCCAGTTGGATGGGTGCGTTACTTCGTTAGTGCAGCCGACAAGATCCAGGATCGCGCTAAGCCTTGTCAACTTTTGGCTGTTGCAGTAATAAATCGATGTCTCCAAACATCCCTGTTATGTAGGACTCAAGGACTTCTCTACCTTCAGCTTTTGGACAAATTTTGATGGCTTCTAGGGCTTGTTCTCTTTCTTTTAAAGCAGCCCAAATAAGGAATCTTTTGGTGTCTATATGGTCTAGTATTTCTTTAATTCTGTCTGCATTGGTGGCAATTTCCTGAGCTTCTACCCATGATAATAGTTGCTGGCATTCCGGGTGTTCCAACTCTAAGCCATACACCAAAGGAAGTGTAACTTTTCCCTGTTCTAAATCTGTAATGCCATCAGGATACCAAATCGATTGCATATCGTTAAAGATTTGGATGGCTATTCCGAGATGATACCCAAAAACACCGCAGGCTTGGATGAGTTCATTATTTTCTGTTCCTACCATAGCACCAGTGGTGCAAGCAGTAGCATAGAAAGCAGTAGTTTTTCTTTCTATAGTTAACCAATAATCTTCAACTGTCTTGGTGAGTCCGGCTAAATCCCTATCCTGACCTGCAGCTATGGTAAAAAAGGTATCAATATAAGCTTGATTGATGCTCTTAAATACCTGAGAAGGAAAGGGCGCTTTGTTCAAGACTTCACAAGCAATATTATGTACTGCACAAGCATAATTCCAGGCTCTTGCTGTTCCTATTTCTTCCCACAGTTGTCCTGGTCTATCTTGATCTTCTAATTCATCAAGAATGCGCCAAGATGCGGTAAAAATTACCAGTGCCGCCGCCACAGGAATGGCATCAATGGGATTTCCTTTCACAGCTTGACAGGATGCTAACGGTAGGATGGCTTCAGCTATCATGGGGTCAGTAAATTTTTTTAGCTGAACTTCTAATTGAGGTAATTCATCCGGAACTGAGTTATGAATAAGTTGTCTTACTTCTGGATATAGAGCTTGGATATCATTCATTTTCTGTGAATCTAAATCGGCTGTTTCAAAAGCCCAATAGAGAGAATATTCATTCGTCAATTTCTAGTCGGGATCAATGTAGACAAACTCTCCCGTCTTATTGATATAACCACACTTATGAATATCGGTACAGGCACGAGCTAATCCTCCTATAAAAGGATTCCCATAGTCAAATTTCGGAGGAATAACCATCTTTCCCTTCTTATCAACGTAGCCCCAACTGTCTCCGTCTTTGCTTACTGCTGCTAGTCCTTCGGAGAAAGGTTGTGTATCTTCAAACTCAGCTTCTATTACTATTCGTCCAGTTTTATCAATGTAGCCCCACTTTCCTTTTATATCAGCATTGCGCTCAGCTATTGTTGCTGGAACAAATCCCGTTTCTACTTGAGCTAATCCTTCGGAAAAATTTAACGCATTGTAAAACTGTCCTTCAATAGCTATTTGACCTTTCCTATCCATATAGCCCCTTCCACGCTCTGTAGAAATGGGTACTAAGCCTTCCGAAAATGGTCTTCTGGTGATTGACAATATCTCCCTTGAGCGGCGGAAAGCTGGTTTTCCTTGCTTATTAATAAAGCCATGCTGTCCCCAAAAACCGTCTACTCCGTTTACAAGAGCTAATCCTTCCTTAAAGTCGTGAGCAATAGGGATTGTCGCTGGAATTACCATTTGACCAGCTTTATTGATATAGCCCATACCCGACTCTAGTTGTACAACAGCTAAACCCTCGGAAAAACTACGAGAATAAATCGGCTCGAACTGAGGAGGAATCACTAGATCACCAGTCTTGTTAATGTAGCCTACCTTCTTATCAATAACTACTTTAGCCATCCCTTCTGAGAAATAAAAGGCATCGTCAAACTGAGGAGGAATGACGATGTTACCTGTTGTATCGATGTAACCCCATTTACCTTCAAGTTTTAGGGAGATAAGTGCTAGTCCTTCAGAAAAATCTAAAGCCTGGTGAAACTGGGGAGGAATAACCATCTCACCTGTTGCATTGATATAGCCCCACTTGCCATCTACTTCAACCGGGTACAATGTCAAATCAGGCTCTAGCATTGTGCTGGGTGTAGACTCATTTGTTTGTTGCTTTTCTGGTGTACTATTAGATAGTGAGGTTGCCTGCGGTGAACTACAGGCACTCAGAGTTAAAGCACTCAGGCAGCATGAGATAATAACCTTTTTGAAATACTTTAACTGAGTTATGTATTTAGGTATTTCATCTTTCAAGGATCTACTCCCACAAAAATTATACAGTTATCTTGGATTATTATTGGTCTCTATTCGACGATTTGCGTCGTGTAACCGTTCCTACATATTTTTCACCGAGGCGTTTGGTAACTATGTGCTTAAAGACATCAGGCCAATTTTGTTGAACACTTATACATCCGGCTGAGTAGTCACCACGGTGTATGTATTCACCCTCATCTCCGCTGTCTTGTGGTGCACCTTCAATTCTAAACCAGACATCACTGTAGAGTCCATACGTAGAGGCATCACTATGAGGATAGTCTGGTATCTTTACGGGATATGTTGTGTCATAATCAATCATATCTACTCCATCCGGAACCTGTATCACTGCCCGTACTTCACCAGCACCATATTGTAAAACGCCTTCACCCCTACGTGTACCCTCTTGATTAGTAACACTGTCTTCCCAAAAAACCATATTGGCTGAGTCACCCCATGTCATCTCCTTAACAATGCCTAGTTGTAGACGGACTATTTTATTTCTCTCGTCTCCTTCTGCCACTACTACGTAGTCACGATTGTACTGTTTTTTAAAATAATTAACCTTCTGGCTATGGAATAAAGATATATGGTTGTCATTGCTATCTAGTCCTTGTATAAACCCTTGAGTAGTAGTATTACCTATAACGTCAACCCCTAGTGTCGTACCTGCTGGAAAAGTAGATCTTTCTAGTCTTGGACTAGCTTGCCTCCTCAAAGTTTTTGAATAATCTTTATGCTGAACATCTACAGAATTCGCTAACTCTAATACTTGCCGCTGAGATGCAGGAATTTTCTCAGTCGAATTTAACTTCTGAAACTTTTCAATCTCATTCAGGTACACCGAGGGATACTGATTAGTCTTTCCTTTCAAAGATTGCAGGTGAGTTAATACTTCACTCTTTCGTCTTATCTTATTTAAATTTGGTATTTCTTTTAAACTGACGTTTGAGTCCTGTGGTTGCTTGTTTTTCTGCTGTACTACACCACCATTTTGTTGCACCACATGGGTCAACTCATGGGCCAACAACTCTTGCCCACCTCTACTCGCCGGACTATATTCCCCCTGCTTAAAAAAGATATCCTGCCCTGTTGTAAACGCCTGGGCATTTAAGGAGCGATTAAGCTGATCAGCATTGCTATTGTTATGCACCCTCACCCCACTAAAATCAGCCCCAAACGCCTGTTCCATTGGCTCTCTAACGTCCTCGGAAAGCCCCTGTCCGCTACCTTTGGCTTGTTGAATACTTTGCTCAACAGAAGCATCAACCGCACCTCCACCAACTCCGCCATCACGCATCACTGTCGGCTGAGCTACTGGTTCTACTTTTCCTTGTACAGGTTGCTGGGACGTGGGAGAATTAATCTGTTCGACGACTTTGGCAGCTACTGTGTCGGCTTCCTGTTCGTATTTATCTCCTGGTTGCCCGACTGTTAACTTTCTCTGGAGTGGAGTCAGGGGGTGTGCCATTACGGAGGGCATTCTCTGTCCGACGACATCAGCAACTGAAATCCTTGATTCTGACTGAGGCTGTACCGTTGGCGTTTCTGTCTCCTGGGAATCCTTGGCTTCTAGACTTCGCATCACATTCGCGGCTAGTCTATCCGCCGAGTCTCTGGAATACTCCCCTATTTCCGGCGACTGAGACGATTTTTGATTGGGCTTGGGTTGAATCGAAAAATGCCCTAATTTAGACGGACTCTTGCTCTTTTTCTGTGCCGTTGTTGGAGTCCAGGAGGAATTTTTCTTTTGTAGGGGTTTATACATGATGCCGCCTCAGTTACCTGATGATTTATTGAATCCAGCTCAATCCTGGAGGAAACTCTATCGTTCTATCTCCTCATCGCCTATCCAGAACACTATCACTACGCGCCAGCGAACTGCGAGAAACAACGTAGCGCATAAAGCATAAATCTTGCCGTAACGCAGCCGACAATATCCGCGATCGCACTAACCAAAACAGCCATCGCCTACACGTTATTAGATTGTCATTTTAACACAGCTAATTTTGCTATCTACTGTCTCGTTAAATGGGGCTTTCCAGGACAAATTCCCAAGCGCGATCGCACAGATTCCCCTTCACCTTATACCTTTTCTCCGATTTGATATTTTAATTTACCGTCTCCATCGCCTTACTAACTCTAAACATTTTTTGGTTTGGTCAAGAATAGCGCGATCGCGCTACCTCAAAACATCCTCAATGTGGGCAAAAATTGTAGTTACATAAGCAGTTAAAGCCGTAACCCCCTGCTGACCTGGACAGGGTTCCAAAGCTGCAACCGCTTTTTTACGCTCTTGCAAGGCCGTCCAAATCATAAAATCACGAGTATTAATCTGATCGAGAATCTCACGAATCCGTTCTGATTCCTTCGCTAAACTAGCATCATCGATTAGTTTCTGGAGTTCATCACGCCGATTATGGGCTACGTTGAGACCGTAAATAACTGGCAATGTTATCTTACCCATTACCAAGTCACCCCTGCCAGATTGTCCCCAAATTCCTTCAAAATCATCAAACAACTGTAGAGCCAATCCAAGATGATATCCAAACCTGCGACAGGCATCAAGAAATTTTGGGTTATCAGTACCGCAAAGTCCACCAGCAGTACAGGCTAAAACAAAGGCACTAGCATTTTTGTCTTCTATCGTATGCCAGTAGTCTTCAATCGTGAGAGTTAGATTGCATAGATCCCGATCTTGACCTTTTGATAAGCGCAGTCCTGTTTGAGCAAAGTGTTGATTCATGACTCGATAAAGCTCAGGAGTCCATGCAGCTTGAGCTAGGAGTTCATTGCATAAAGCATAGAGGGCTGCACTGAAGTTAAAGCTGCGAGCCA